>NZ_RZOF01000154.1:0-13416 GCF_003998955.1 Mesorhizobium sp. M4B.F.Ca.ET.017.02.2.1
TCCGTCGTCGATGCGGGCTGAACCGCCGCCGCCTCTGCCGATGCCGAAGCCACCGCCGGCGCATCGGTTGGAGCCGGAGCCTGCGCCTCCGGCGCGGCCGCTGGCGGGATAGAAGCCGGCGCATCCGGGGATGGCGATGCCAGGGCTTGCATATCCGCCGGCTTCGCGACCGGGCCGGAACCCTCGACCGCCGGCTGCTCGGCCATCGTGCCTTCGACCGGCGGCAGGTCGGCGTCTTCCTGTCTCTCAGCCGCCGCGATCTCGGCTGCGGGCTTCCCGGCTGCGGACTTCTCTGCGTCCGCGTCGTGCTTTTCGACGGCGGGGATTGCCGGTCGCGCGACCACTTCGCCGGCGACGGCCTGCGCGGCATCGAGCAAGGCCCGGTCGCTTTCGGAGAGCTTGGCGCGGTCGATCTTCTCCAGCTTGGCGCGCACATCCTCGATGGTGCTCGACGTCACCGTCGACAGGCTGGAATAGAGCTGAGCGCGTGGGTCGTCCTCATTGCCGTTGCCGTCGCGGCCTTGCTCAGCCCTGGCCGAGGCGAAGCTGGAAAGCTCGGTCAGGCCGTCGATCGCCGCCCGGCGGGCGATGCGCAGATAGATCACCTTCTCGCGCTCGGGATCCATCATCGAGGTGATGTCGGCGAGCTTGTCGTGACTGATCGCCATGTGCAGCGAAATGACGCCGGAGACGAAGGAATCCGCGAATTGGCTGGCATAGGGCGAGTGGAGGTAATTCGACACATATTGGGTGGAAGCCAGCGCGAAGCGGGCCGCGTCGCCTTGCTGCGCGGCGATGCCAACCGAGCGGCGAAGTGCTGCTTCCTCGACCAGAGTGCCCGGGCTGAGCAGCCGCGCGTCGTCGAGCAAAGCGAGGGCCGCCGCCGGCTGGTCGGTGGCGAGCAGCGAGCCCTTGACCAGCGCCAGGAAGGCGCCGAGGTCGGCGGGCAGCGCCATCGGGTCGATCGGCCTCAGCGTTTCGATCGCCTCGGCCGGGCGGCCGTTCAGGTAGCTGATGATGCCCTTGGCGACGGCCAGGCTCCGCGGGTCGGTCTCGGCGCGCGAGGCGGCTGCCTCGACAGTCACGGGATTGCCGCCGCTCATGCCGTAGACGAGCAGGGCGCGAAAGTTCCTCGGTTCCTTGAAATCCCCGGCATCGGCGGCGCGCAGGCGCGCATCGGTCATTTCGAGCAGCTTGGCCTGCATCGGCAGCGCCGCGTGGTCGCCGGCGGCGATGCGGTCCTGCACGAGCTGCAGCGAGCGCACCAGCTGGTAGGGCTGCAGGGCCTCGTCGGCAAAGCTCGCCGACGGCGCTGCGGCGCTCAGCAGCAGGCCGATGGCGCGGCCGATGACGGTCGCAGCTTTCATCCGCCCGTCGCCATCAGAATCTCGATGCGGCGGTTGGCGGCCGCCAGCGGATCGGCAGGATCCTTCGGCTGCCGGTCGGCGAAGCCCGCGACCTCGGTGATGCGGCGCTCGTCGACGCCGCCGCGCACCAGCATGTAGTAGGCCGAATGGGCGCGCGCGGTGGACAGGCGCCAATTGTCGTAGGTGTCGCTTCGGAACGGCCGTGAATCGGTATGGCCGTTGATGCTGATCGTGCCCTTCTGGCTGTTGACGATATGGCCGATCTTTTCCATCGCCAGCACCAGCTCGCGGCGCGGCAAGGCCGAGCCGATCTCGAACATGCCGAAATCCAACTGGTCGGTGATCGAGATGACGACGCCCTTGTCGGTCGCCTCGACCGAGACGCCGTCATGCAGCTTGTCGCCCGGCTTGAAAGCTTCGGCCAGCTGCTGCTTGACCTCGGCCGCAGCCTTGACCGTGGCGGCGCTCGGCGCCTTTTCGCCGACATCGGGTTTTGCCGCCGCTTCGGCCTTCGCGGCTTCCGGCGTTGCGGTCTCGGCCTTCTCGCCGTTGGCGGTTTCGCTTGTCGCGGTTTCGCTTTTTGCAGCTTCGCCCTTGGCGGCCTCGGCCTTGGCGGCTTCGCCTTTTGCAGCCTCGCCCTTGGCGGCTTCGACTTTCGCGGTTTCAGCCTTTGCTGTCTCCGGCTTGGCATCCGCCTTGTCGGGCGCCGTCTTCGCCAGCGGCTCGAGCGGCGCGTCGATCACCGGCGGCGCCGGCGGCACTGCCTTGACCTTCGGCACCTGGGTCTCGGCGACTTTCTCGCCGGGCTTTGCCGGATCGCCCTCGATCTTGGCGCGCTCGGCGCTTTCCTCGGCGCCGGGCGCGGCCACCTGCTGCGACCAGAAATCCGGCGCGAAGGGATCGCGGTAGGACTCGCCGCCGGAGGCGCCGGTCGCCGGGCCGGCATTCTGCGCGCCGCCTTCGCCCTTGGCGCTGACATTCTGCATCACGCCGGTGTCGGTCGCGATCTCCGACAGCACCGCATAGGGATCGGCAAACAGATGCTCGTCGGAAAGGTCGGAGTTCTGCGAGGCTTCCTTGGTCTGCCTGCGGTCAGAGGAGCCGGCGCCGCCCTTGCCGTCCTCGCCGGCCTTGCTGGCGCCGTCCTGCGGATTGTCGGCCGTCAGCCCGACCTTGCTCGGACCGTCGCCGAGATCCTCCAGGCCCTTGCGGCTGGAATTGCGATCGATCAGCTCGACCGGGTTGAAGTAGCTGGCGACGGCCGCCTTGGTCTGCTCGTTGGCGGCGTTGATCAGCCACATCACCAGGAAGAAGCACATCATGGCGGTCATGAAGTCGGCGAAGGCGATCTTCCAGACGCCGCCGTGATGACCGTCGTCGTGGCCGTCATGGTTGCGCTTGACGATGATGATCTCGTGCCTGTCCTCTCCGGCGTCCACCGCGCTCATGACAGAACCTCGGACAGCGAGGCCGACCATTCGGCGATGCGCGTCTCGAACACCGCCTCGTCGACGACGACGGTGAGGTCGAGGCCCTGTGCCTCGACGAAGTCGAGCTGGGCGGCGCGCGGACCGAGCGAGGCCGCCAACGTTTCGAACAGCGACAGCGGGCCGCGCACGGCGATGCGCACCGCCTCGGAGTCGGCGATGGCCTCGCCGATCGTGCGCGCGAGCGCGTCCAGCGAGCGCTTCTGCAGGTCGTCGCTGACCATGCCGCCAATGATGCGGGCAAGGGTGGCGCCGACGAGCTCGGTGACGCGCAGCTCCATGGCATCGATGTGCCTGGCCACGGCCTGGCCGACATCGCCGCCGAAGCTTTCAAGGAAGGCTTTTGCCTCGTCGGCATTGGCCTGGCGCTCGGCGTCGAGCGCGGCCTGATGGGCGACAGCAAGGCGCGCTTCGAGCGCCGTTTCCGCATCGGCGACGGCTTCGGCGATCAAAGTGCCGATGTCGGCCTGCGGCGGTGCTTCGTCGGGCTTGCGTTCGGGCTCGGCGGCGGCCTGCGGCTGGCCGGCACGCGGGCTGCGCGTTCCGAAATCCGGGAGAAGGTCGAAGAGGGCGACTGAGGGCATGGTCTATCCGGCGACTTCCTGGGCGGCCCATTTGCGCAGGATCTGCGCGGTGCGTTCCTCGTTGAGGTCGACCATGCGGGCAAGCCGTTCCTGCGGCGCCGGCCGGATCTTCTGGCGAAGGTCGTCGAGCGGCGTGGAGCCGGCGCGCGCGCCCGGCAAGGCGCCGACGGACGCGGCTGCCGCGTCGGAACCGATTGCCGCCACCGCGGGCTCGGGCGTCGGCAGCGAGCGCTGGACATCGTCGAAGCTCGGGCCGGCGATGGCCGGCTTGGCTGGAGCCGTCAGCGCGGCCGCCATCGGCCTCAGGCCGAAAAAGGCGACCAGGAACACCACGACGATGAAGGCGCCGGCATTGATCAACGTGCCGGTATAGGTCCCGATCGAGGCCAGGATGCCCGGCTGCTCGATCGGTTCGCCATCGAGCCCGTCGATGAACTCGACCGCCGAGACGTCGATGACGTCGCCGCGCTTCTCGTCGAAGCCGGTGGCGGAGGCCACCATCTTCTGGATGTCGGCGACGCGCTTGGCGATCTGCTCCGGCGTGGCGTCCTTGCCGAGAATGGTGGCCAGGCGCTGCTGGTTGACGACGACGGCGACCGACATCTTGGTGACCGAATAGCCGTTGGAGACGGTGGCGATCTTCTTGGAGTTGATCTCGTAGTTGGTGATCTCCTCCTTGCGGTCGTTCTGCGAGGTGGATTGCGGCCCCTCGGTGCTGGCCGCCTGGGTCTCGGGCAGGTTCTGCTCGACGCTGGTCGGGGTCGAGGCCTGCTTCTGATTGCTGTTCTCGTTGGTGCGCACCGACTGCACGGAGCGCTCGACGCGGGACTCCGGATCGAAGATCGTCTCTTCGGTCTGGCGGGTGTCGGTGTTGACGTCGGCCTTGACGCTGGCGCGGAAATTGTCGGGACCGAGATAGGGTGTCAGCGCGCGGCGGATGTTGTCGCCGATCTGCGCTTCGACCGTCTGCTCGACGCCCAGCGTGCGGGCAGCGCTGGTGTTGGACGGGTCGTCGCCGGCGGCCAGAAGGTTGCCGTTGGAATCGAGCACCGTCACCTTGTCGGCCGCCAGGCCTGGGACGGCGGCGGCGACCAAGTGGCGGATCGACATGGCGCTCTTTTCGGCATCGATGCCGGCATAACGGATGACCACCGAGGCCGAGGGCTGCTGCTCGTCGCGGCGGAAATTGGCACGCTCGGACATGACGATGTGGACGCGCGCCGCCTTGATGCCGGCGATCGACTGGATGGTGCGCGCGATCTCGCCCTCCAGGGCGCGCACCCTTGTGATCTGCTGCATGAAGGATGTCAGGCCGAGCGAGCCGACATTGTCGAACAGCTCGTAGCCGGCATTGGCGCTGGTCGGCAGGCCCTTCTCGGCGAGCATCATGCGAGCCTGCGCGGTGGTGCCGGCGGGCACCAGCACGGAGGTGCCGTCGGCGCCGACGTCGAAGCCGATGCCGGCCTCGCCCAGCACCAGGCCGATCTGGTTCACGTCGGAGCGCTCGAGCCCGACATAGAGCGTCTCGTAGGCGGGACGGTTGAGATAGATCGAGGCCACGCCGATGACGGTCATGACGAGCGCCGCGATGCCGCCCAGCATGAGGAGGCGCTTGACGCCAAATGCCCTGAGATTCGAGATGATGCTCTGGATCTGTTCCGGCACGTTCCAACGGCTCCCAGCATGACTGTCCGTCGGAACACTAGACCGCGAAGCTTGTGCGAGGATGATAGGCGGAACGCAAAAGGCCGCGCTTGCGGCGCGGCCTTCGATGCAATGGAAAGATCAGCCGGGATGTCAGCTCTTGAACAGGGCCAGGATCGACTGCGAGTTGCCGTTGGCGATCGACAGCGACTGGATGCCGAGCTGCTGCTGCACCTGCAGCGCCTGCAGGCGGGTCGATTCCTTGTTCATGTCGGCGTCGACCAGCGCGCCAACGCCCTTGTCGATCGAGTCCGAGAGGTTCGACAGGAAGCTCTTCTGGGTGTCGATGCGCGACTTGGCGGCACCGAGATAGGCCGCGCCCGTCGAGAGCTTGGCAAGCGCCGTTTCAACGCTGCCCAGCGCCGTATCGATGGCGGTGTCGGTGACTGCAGCGGCGCTCGGGTCGAAGAAGGTCGTGGCGAGCAGGCCGCCGACGATGCCGCCCGTGCCGGCAATATCGAGAACCTGCGTGTCGGCGGCCGCGACATTGATGGTGTCTATGGCGACGGTCGTGCCGGTGCGGTTGTAGGAAGCGACGATCTGCAGGTCGGAGGCGACGAGGCCGTCGTTCTGCAGCAGGTTCGAGCCGGCATAACTGGCATTGGTGACCGACGACTTGATCTGCTCCTGGATGGCCTTGATTTCGGTCGCGATCTTCTGCTGGTTATCCTGGCTGGCGCCGCGGGCGGTGACCAGCTTGGCCTTGATCGCGTCGACCTGGTCCTTGATGTCGGTGATGGCGGTGTAGGCGGTGTCGACCTTGCCGGCGCCGAGGCCGAGCGCGTCCTGCACCGCCGACAGCGCCTTGTCGTCGGAACGCATGCTGGTGGCGATCGACCAGTAGGCGGCGTTGTCGGAAGCGGTGGCGACGCGGTAGCCAGTCGAGATGCGGGCCTGCGTCGTTTCAAGCGCCTTGTTGGTGGAGTTGAGGCTCTGCAGCGCGGTCAGCGCCGCGGCGTTCGTCATGATACTTGCCAAGGTACACCCCTTCTCAAAGCAGGCATGCCTTACGCATGCCGGTCAACCCGTTTGGCGGGGGCGTCATGCCTGTCGACCAACTGGTCTGCCCGTCATAAGTGAATGGTTAACCATAACTAGCGCGACATCGTTAATGGCGCGTTAAAGCCATGCTTTGGCGAGGGAAAATGACAAGGGTTTCACAAATGAAAAATCGGGCCGCGCTGATGGCGCGGCCCGATGCAGATGACTGGAGTTCAGGAGGCGATCAGCCGCGGAAGAGCGACAGGATCGACTGCGAATTGCCGTTGGCGATCGACAGCGCCTGGATGCCGAGCTGCTGCTGGACCTGGAGGGCCTGCAGGCGGGTCGATTCCTTGTTCATGTCGGCATCGACCAGCGAGCCGACGCCCTTGTCGATCGAGTCCGAGAGGTTCGACAGGAAGCTCTTCTGGGTGTCGATGCGCGACTTGGCGGCGCCGAGCGAAGCGGCACCGGTGGACAGCTTGCCAAGCGCCGTTTCAACGCTGCCGAGCGCGGTGTCGATGGCAGTGTCGGCGACAGCGGCAGAGCTCGGATCGAAGAAGGCCGTGGCGAGCAGGCCGCCGACGATGCCGCCCGTGCCGGCGACGTCGAGGACCTGCGTGTCGGCAGCCTTGACGTCGATGGTGTCGATGGTGACGGTCGCGCCGGTGCGGTTGTAGGAAGCGACGATCTTAAGGTCGGACGCGGCGAGGCCGTCGTTCTGCAGCAGGTTCGAGCCGGCGAAGTTGGCGTTGGTGACCGACGACTTGATCTGCGCCTGGATGGCGTTGATTTCGGTCGCGATCTTCTGCTGGTCTTCCTGGCTGGCGCCGCGGGCGGTGACCAGCTTGGACTTGATCAGGTCGACCTGGTCCTTGACGTCGTTGATGGCGGTGTAGGCGGTGTCGACCTTGCCGGCGCCGAGGCCGAGCGAGTCCTGCACGGCCGAGAGCGCCTTGTTGTCCGACTTCATCGAGGTGGCGATCGACCAGTAGGCGGCGTTGTCGGAGGCGGTGGCGACGCGGTAACCAGTCGAAATACGCGACTGGGTGGTCTCCAGCTGCTTGTTGGTGTTGTTCAAGCTCTGCAGCGCGGTCAGCGCCGAGGAATTGGTCATGATACTGGACATGGCTACTCGTACCTTGATTTTACACGTGTTTTTTTGACATACCGGCTTTTCCGGTATGACGGTGCGGCATCATGCCAATGATCGTTGATTGAGATCACCCGCCATCTGGGGGGACTATGCTGGCAAGTCCCTACCAAAGGCCTAAACGCGACGGTTAACCGAAAATATATTGCAGGAAATCTGGGCGCGGCGGCGCGGCGGCGCGGCGCCAGTTACGCAAGGCTGGCGATCAATATCGACAGGTCAGGTGAAGGACCGCACCAGGCTGCCGACAAGCAGGTTCCAGCCGTCGATCAGCACGAAGAACAGGATCTTGAACGGCAGCGACACCACGGTCGGCGGCAGCATCATCATGCCCATCGCCATGGTGATGGTGGCGACGATCAGGTCGATGACCAGGAACGGCAGCACGATCAGGAAGCCGATCTCGAAACCGCGCCGGATTTCGGAGATCATGAAGGCGGGCACCAGGATGCGCAGGTCGACGGTGTCGCGCGAGACGGTCTGGCCGCGTTCGCGGGCAAGGTCGGCGAAGAGGTCGAAATCCTTGTCGCGCACATTGTGCAACATGAAGGTGCGGAACGGGTCCGAGATCTTCTCGAACGCTTCCGCCTGCGTGATCTGGTTGTCCATCAGCGGCTTGACGCCGGTGTTCCAGGCCTGATCGAAGGTCGGCGCCATGACGTAGAAAGTCATGAACAGCGACAGCGAGATCAGGATCAGGTTGGCCGGCGTCGACTGCAGGCCGATGCCGGCGCGCAGGATCGAGAAGGCGATGACGAAGCGGGTGAAGCTCGTCACCATGATCAAAAGCCCCGGCGCCACCGACAGCACGGTGAGCAGGCCGAACATCTGGATCAGGTAGCCGACGGTCGTGCCGTCGGCCTTGCCGATGGCACCGAGATCCAGCTGCTGGGCCGCGGCGACGGAGGTGGCAAGGACCAGGAGCGTGGCGGCGAGAAGGTATTTTCTCATTCGAGCAGCAATGTCCTGATCAGAATCTGTTTGGCATGGCCGCCGCTGCGGATGGCGGCGCGGTCCTCGAGGTCGGCCTTCAGATGCTGGTAGCCGCTGGCGCCCTCGATCTGATGCATCTTCAGCGTGCGCACCAGCGCCAGCAGGTCCTGGTGGATCTGCTCGGTCATTTCCGCCGGCTGCGGCGTGTCGTAGAACACCGATGCCTCAAGCCTTATCCAGACCTCGGCCGGCGACGCCAGGTTGGTGGTTATCGGCGCTAGCTGGACAAGCGTCGGTCCTGCAACTTCCTTGCCGGGCTCGGCGGGCTTCTCGCTGCTGCCTTCGTTTTCCGGAGCGACCGGCACCGAGGCCGGGGCATCGGTGCCCTTCAGATAGCCGCCGGACAGCCAGCCCATGCCGACGGCGGCGACCGTCACCACCAGGAGCATGGCGAATTGGACGACCAGCGATGGTCCCTTCTTCTGCTCGACTTGCTCGACATTGGCCATGGTGTGATTTTCCGAGCCAGCCCGTCCTAGAAGGGGAGAACCTGATCGAGGATCTGCTGGCCATAGGCCGGCTGCTGAAGCTCGCTGACGCGGCCGCGGCCGCCATAGGAAATACGCGCCTCGGCGATGCGCTCGTAGGGGATGGTGTTCTCGGCGCCGATGTCGGACGGACGCACCATGCCGGCGATGGTGAGCACCCTGAGCTCGTAGTTGACGCGCACTTCCTGCGAGCCCCTGATCATCAGATTGCCATTGGGCAGCACTTCGGTGACGACGGCGGCGACGTTGAGCTCGAGGTTTTCGGAACGCTTGATCTCGCCGTCGGCATTGGTTTCGGTGCTGGAGCTGAGGCCGGCATCGCCCTTGCCGCTGGTGCTGTTGCCCTCCCATCCGAGGGTGATGTCATAGCCGAGCTTGCGCGCCGCGGTGCGGCTCCTGTCGTTCTGGTTCTTGAAGTTGGCCTTGTCGTTGAGCTTGATGTTCACGGTCAGGATGTCGCCTTCGCGCAACGCCCTGGGGTCGGTGAACAGCCGGCTCTGGCGATCGTCCCACAGCGAGAATTTCTTGACCGGTGCTGCCGGCGGCTCGGGGTAGCTGTAGGGGGCGTTGACGCTGCCCGTGATGCCGGAGCCGACCGGAGACAGCGAAGGCTCCCTGCCGACCTCCTTGAGATCGGTGCCGCAGCCGGTCAGCGCCGCGACCGCGACCAGGATGAGCATCTTGCACTTCATGACGGATCAACCCTTCGCGCCGCGCTGGCCATGATGCCGGTGAGCGCTGCCGCCGCCTTCTGGTCCATTTCGTTGAGGATGACGCCGGCCTTGCGCGAATCCAGCTTCATCAGGATGGCGGCGGCCAGTTCGACATTGACCATCGCCAGGCGTTCGGCCGCGGCGTCGGGCTTCATGCCGGCATAAATCTTGACGACGCTGTCCTCGGCGCGCGCCAGGAACACTTCGCGCCGCTTCAGCCATTGCTCGTATTCGGCGCGTTTGTCCTCCAGCGCCTTCATGCGCTGGTCGATGCCGGCCTGCAGCTCCTTCAGCTCCTGCGCCTGCAAGGCATAGCGGCGGTCGCGGGCGGCGTCGGCGATGTTGGAGCAGAAGCGCTGGATCTCGCTTTCGTCCGGCGCCTTCTCCCGCTTCAGCTGCTGCGGCGTCGCCGGCGCCTGCCCGCCGGGCAGCACCTGGCGCACCGCTTCCTCGGTGCGGGCCTGGCCGCCGGCGAGAAGCAGCACGACGGCAAGGGTCGAGGCGACCAGCGCCGGCCTGGCGTTGCGGTTGGGTTGGCGGGGAGCGATCATCGGCATGGCCTATTGGAGGACCAGATCGGCCTGCAGGGCGCCGGCCGATTTGATGCCTTGCAGGATGGCAATGATGCCGTCCGGCTTGACGCCGAGACGGTTGAGGCCGGAAACCAGCGTTTCGAGATTTGGTCCGTCGAGCACGGCGACGCGCGCGTCGGGCCGCGTGGCCTCGATGGCGGTGAAGGGCTCGACGGCGGTCACGCCCTTGGAAAAGGGCTCGGGCTGGACGATTTTCGGCGCCTCCGTGATGCGCACCGTGAGCGTGCCATGGCTGATCGCCACGCGCGCGATCTTGACGTTGTTGCCGATGACGATGGTGCCGGTGCGCTCGTCGATGACGACGCGGGCCGGCGTGTCCGATTCCACGACCAGATTCTCGATCTCGGCATAGAAGCGTGCCGCCGAGACGTTCTTCGGTCGCCTGATCTGGACGGTGCGGGCGTCGCGCTCGGCCGCGACGCGCATGCCGAAACGCTGCGCGGTGTAATCGTTGATGGCGTCGGCGATGCGAATGGCGGTCGAGAAGTCGGGGTTGCGCAATTGCAGCGTCAACACGCCCTGATCGTCGAATTCGGCCGGCACCGCGCGTTCGACGATGGCGCCGTTGGGGACGCGGCCCGCCGTCGGCACGCCTTGCGTCAATTGCTCCGCCTGGCCCTGGGCGGTGAAGCCACCGACGATCACCGAGCCCTGGCCCACGGCATAGATTTCGCCATCGGCCGCCTTCAGCGGCGTCATCACCAGCGTGCCGCCGGCAAGCGAGGTGGCGTCGCCCATCGAGGAAACGTCGATGTCGATGCGGGCTCCCGATTGCACGAAGGGCGGCATGTTGGCGGTGACGATGACGGCTGCGACGTTCTTGGCGCGCGCGCTGCCGCCTTCGGTGGCGATGCCGAGATTCTCCAGCATGGCGCGGATCGACTGTTCGGTGAAAGGCGAATTGCGCAGGCTGTCGCCGGTTCCCGCCAGGCCGATGACCAAGCCGTAGCCGACGAGCTGGTTGTCGCGCGCGCTCTGCAGCTGGGCGATGTCCTTGATGCGCGCCGCGACCTGGCCGGGCGGCAGCGTGCTTGGCCCGGTCGAAACGCGGAACATCCGCGTCGTGGTGGCGGGATCGTATTCCGGGTCGTTGACGGCGTCGCCATTCTTCGCGGCAAGCTCGCGCTTCGCCTTCGGCGTCAGCCCGTCGGCCAGTGCCGGCTGCAGCCCAAGCGCAGCCGCCAGAAGCAAGGCAAGTCCGCGCATCATGAGGCGCCGACCATGATGGTGCCGTCGCCCATCACCGTGCCGGATATGATCTTGCCGCTGTCGACATTTCGGACCTTGACCAGGTCGCCGGCGGCGCCCGGCTGCAAGGTGACGCCGGAAGCCGAAATGGTCAGGTCGCCGGCGGTGAAATAGATCTGCACCGCCGCGCCCTGTTCGACCAGCCAGGCGTCGCGGATGGCGGCGGTCGGGATATAGCGGCCGGGCAGCAGCGTGCGCTTGGCAACCTTGCCCTGGAGTTCCTGCGCGAGGGTGGCGACGGCGTCGGGCTTGTGCTTGCCGGGAACGAGCGTCACCTGCTTCAGCGCGGCAAGGTCGATCGTCTCGCCAGGATAGATGACCCGGTTTGGGATCAGCACGACCTCGCCGCTCTGCCTGGCATTCTGGGCGGCGAGCTGATTGGCGCTCTGGTTGCCGGCCTGATTGTCGCCGGCGTCCTGGGCAAACGCCGGCACGCCGCCGGCCACCAGCGCGAAGGCCAGCGCGGCGCGGCGGAGCAGGGAGCGGTGGGCCGGCGCAATCATGATCCGCTACCTGATGTTCTTGGACACGACCGAGGCCATGTCGTCGGCGGCCTGGATTACCTTCGAGTTCATCTCATAGGCGCGCTGCGCCGAGATCAGTTCGGTGATCTCCTTGACGGGATCGACGTTGGACGATTCCAGATAGCCCTGTTCGATCGTGGCGAAGCCGGGGTCGCCGGGCACGCCGACATTGGCCGGGCCGGAAGCCGCCGTCCCCTGGAACAGGTTGTCGCCGAGCGGCGCCAGGCCCGCCTCGTTGGCGAAATTGGCGAGCTGCAGCTGGCCGAGAAGCTGGAGATCGGTCTGGCCTTCGATGCGGGCGAAGACCTGGCCGGTCTTGTTGACGATGACCTCGACCGCGTCCGTCGGCACGGTAATGGCAGGGACGACATTGGCGCCATCGACCGTCACCAGCTGCCCCGTGGCGTTGGTGTTGAAGGCGCCGGCGCGGCTGTAGAGCGTGCCGCCGTCGGCGCCTTCGATCTGGAACCAGCCCCGGCCGGTCAGCGCGAGGTCGAAGCTGTTGCCGGTGCTGGTCAGCTCGCCCTGGGTATGGACGTTGCGCACGGCCGTCGTCTTGACGCCGAGGCCGATCGAGACGCCTTCCGGCACCAGCGAGGTGTTGGAACGGTTGGGCACGCCCTGCGTGCGGTCGACCTGATAGAGCAGGTCGGAGAATTCGGCGCGGGCGCGCTTGTAGCCGGTGGTGTTGATGTTGGCGATGTTGTTGGCGATGATTTCCAGGTTGGTCTGCTGGGCGTTCATGCCGGTGGCGGCGATAGCGAGTGCTTTCATGACGCGGTCCTAGATACTCATGCGGCTGATTTCGAGGTAGGCGGAGACGACCTTGTCGCGGATGGCGATGGTCGTCTGCAGGGCCTGCTGGGCGCTCATCACCGCGTCGACCACCTGGCGTGTGTCGGCGTCGCCCCGCAGCGCCTGGATCGATACCTGTTCGGCATTCTGCAAGGTGTTGACGGTCTTCGACGCCGCCTGGCTCAGCGCCTCTGCGAAGGAGGTGCCGACGGTGTCGGTCGCGGCCTGCGGCGAAACGATGCCCTGCAAGGCGCCGGTCGCCGCGTCGGCGCCGTCGGTTGCCGGCTTGAGCTGGAGCGCGCCAATGTTGCCGATGCCGCTGATCATTGCTGGTTCCTCATCAGGTCGATGGTCATGGAAATCAGGTCGCGCGCCTGCTTGATGACCTGCAGATTGGTCTCATAGGAGCGGTTGGCCTCGGTCATGTCGGCCATTTCGATCAGCACGTTGACGTTGGGCATCTTGACGTAGCCCTTCTCGTCGGCGGCTTCGTTGCCGGGCTGGAACTCGATGGGAAAATCGGAGGGATCGCGCGCCACCGAGCTGACCTCCACGAGCTGGCCGCCGGTCGAGCGGTCGAGTTCGGAAGCGAAGCTGATGGTTTTGCGGCGATAGGGGTCTGCGCCCGGCGCCGTGCCGGTCGATTGCGCGTTGGCAAGGTTTTCCGACACCACGCGCAGGCGCTCGGACTGGGCGCCCAGGCCGGACGCGGCGACTTTGAGAGCTGCGGTCAGCGCGTCCATGGTCAGCTCTTCACCGCCATCATCATCATGGAGTGCAAGGCTT
>NZ_RZOF01000155.1:0-13396 GCF_003998955.1 Mesorhizobium sp. M4B.F.Ca.ET.017.02.2.1
GGCAGCGCTACCAGGGTCGACTCGGACGGCCTTGCAGCATCGACGTCCGGTAGGAATGCGCGATGCGGGAGTCAATCAAAGGATCTAGATCGCCGTTTCGTTCTAACGAACAACGCGCCTTCAGCGTTGGCCGAACAAGCGCCCGTCTATGGTGATCAGGCCAAGTCCGATCAATGCCATGCCGCCCATTTCGAACAATTCGAGTCGCTCGCCAAGGAACAGGAAGCCGAGCAGCATGGCGCTGACCGGCACGATGAGCGTGACAAGCGAGGCGTTGGTGGCGCCGGCCGGGGCGACGAGGTTGAAATAGAGAATGTAGGCGAAGGCGGTTGAGAGCAGAGCCAGCCCCAGCACCGCCGCCCAGACTGGCGGCGAGGCCGAGAACAGACCGGCAGGGCCATGGGCGATGAGCACGACCGGGATCATGATGATGGTTGAGGCGGTCAATTGTCCGGTGGCGATCACCGGCGAGGGCACGCCCTTGAAGCGACGGGCAATCATCAGCGCGACGGCGTAGGAAAGCGAGGCGCCGATCAGCGCGAACTTCGCCCAGACCGGACCGCCAAGCCCGGCGAGCAGGCCGGGACCGATCATCACCGCCGTGCCGGCAATGCCGAGCGCAATGCCGGCAAGCTTGTTCCAGGACAGTTTCTCGTCCGATGTCAGCGCATTGGCGAGGACCAAAGTCCAGAACGGCGTGGTGGCGTTGAGTACCGAGGCGATGCCGGCGCCAAGTTCTGTCTGGCCGGCGAAGATCAGTGAGAAGGGGACGACGTTGTTGGCGAGCGCCAGCAGGAAGAACAGGCCTGCATGCGGGAAGGCGAGGCGGAACGAAGGGCCGCGCACGGCGAGATAGAGCTGGAGCGCTGTCGCCGCGATGGCGACGCGAAACAGCACCAGAACAAGGGGCGAAAGCTCCGAGACGGCAATGCGGGCGAAGAAGAACGAACCGCCCCAGATCGCGCCGAGCAAAAGCAACTGTCCCCAGTCAGCGAGCGTCATCGGGCCGCGTGCCGTGGCGGTGGCTGCTGCTGTTGCCATATGCCTGTCCTCCCGGACCGTCGGAATGCCGATCCTGTCGAATGTCCTTCAAGCCATATGCGGTTCCGAAGCAAGGGCCACCCGAAACCTGACGGCTGGCCTAGCTCCTCCCGCAATAGGCGTAACCCGGCAGCGGTAACAAACCGAGACACAGAATTGTTTTCTTTAGCCGCTAGCTTGGATTAATTGTGCGCAGCCTAGTTCGAAGGATTCGTCCATGCAGCGATTCGAGAATGCCCGCGAGGCGGCGTTGGCGCTTCGTCCGGACGATCCCGTCTATTGCTTTCGCCCTCAGGTGTTGAAGGCCGACGCCCTGCAGTTCATGGGCATGTTTCCCGGCAAGACGGCCTATGCGGTCAAGACCAATGGCGAGCAGATCGTGCTGAAGGCGCTGGTCGAGGCCGGCGTCACCGCTTTCGACGTGGCTTCGCCCGGCGAGTTCGCCGCCGTGCGTGCCGTCTCGCCCGATGCCGAGATGCTCTACATGCATCCGATCAAGGCGCAGTCGGACATCAAGCTGGCGCTGGAGAAATACGGCATTCGCGTCATCTCGCTCGACCATGAGGACGAGATCACCAAGCTGACCAGGGTGGTGCGCGCGCTCGACATCGATCCCGGCGCAATCACCGTCTTCGTGCGCATCCAGACGAAGGGGTCGGCGGCCTACGAACTGTCGAAGAAGTTCGGCGCCGGTCCGGCCTATGCGGTAGAACTCGCCGAGAGGCTCAACCGCACCGGCTACAAGGTCGGCCTCTGCTTCCATGTCGGCAGCCAGATCGAGGATCCCGACACCTATGAGCGGGCGCTGGCCTCGGCCGACTGGGTGCGCAACCGGCTGACCTTCGACATTGCCGGGCTCGATGTCGGTGGCGGCTTTCCGGCCGAGTATGGCCATGATCCCAACCGCAAGCAGGTCGAAATGCCATCGCTCGGCCAGATCATGTCGCGGCTGTCGGGCGACATCAAGGAATACCAGTTCGACCAGATGCCGCTGGTAGCGGAGCCGGGACGGGTGATCGTGGCGCGCTGCCTGTCGCTGATCGTGCGCGTGCTCTTGCGCAAGGGCAAGCGGCTCTACATCAATGACGGCATCTGGGCGTCGCTGTCGGATTCATGGACCGGCAAGATCACGCTGCCGGCGCGTTTCATTCCGGACCCCGCGATCCGTTCGCGCAATGGCGAGGAGAACAACATCGTGCCGTTCAAGGTCTGCGGCGCGACCTGCGATTCCGTCGATATTCTGTCCAGGCCGTTCTGGCTGCCGGAGACGGTCGACACCGGCGACTGGATCGAGATCGGCCATATCGGCGCCTACTCGCTGTCGCTGAGGACACGCTTCAACGGCTTCTTCCCCGACACTTTCGTCGAGGTGACGACACCGTTCGACGAGGGCGACGCGCCGCAGGGATTTGCGAGTTTGGAGACAATGGCGAGTTAGGCGGTAGGCAGTAGGCAGTAGGCAGTAGGCAGTAGGCAGTAGGCAGTAGGCAGTAGGCAGTAGGCAGTAGGCAGTAGGCAGTAGGAGGTTCTCCAGTCTCTGCTTCAGTTCCTATTGCCTATTGCCTACTGCCTAATCCCTCATCTTACAGTCTCGCCAGAAGCTCCGGCGTCGGCCAGCCGTCCACCGGCAGGCCAAGCCGCATTTGCTCCTTGCGGATTGCCTCGCGGGTGTTGGTGCCAAGGATGCCGTCGACGGTGCCGACGTCATAGCCCTTGGCTTCAAGCTTCGTCTGCAGCGCCTTCATCTGATCGCCGCTGAGGCCGGGTTCGGGATTGCGTGGATTGAGCTGCGGGGCGCCCGCCAGCCGGGCGGCGAGGTTGGCCGCGGTCAGCGCGTAGGTGAAGGACTGGTTCCATTCGAGATAGACATCGAAATTGTCGTAGGTGAGGAAGGCCGGTCCCTTGCGGCCCATCGGCAGGGCCAGCCCGGCCTTAAGGCCATTGTCGACAAGCGGGGAGCCGTCCGGGTTGGTGACGCCCCATTGCGTCCATTGCGATAAAGGCAGCTTGTTGGTGCGGCCGGTCTGGTCCCACGGCATGTCGTCGGGCGCCCGGACTTCCTCGATCCAGGGCTGGTCGCGCTTCCAGCCGCGCGACAGCACCTTGTTGGCCGTGGTCATGATCACGTCCGGCACGCTGTGACGCAGGTCGACGATGCCGTCGCCGTCGCCGTCGACACCGCGGGCAAGGTAGTCGGTCGGCAGGATCTGCGTCTGGCCGATCTCGCCGGCCCAGGCGCCGGTCACGTCGGCCGGCAGCACGCCGCGATCGATCAGCGTCAGCAAAGGCACGAGCTGGGGTCGGAAAAGCTGCGGCCGGCGGCAGTCATGCGAGAGCGTCACCAGCGCGCTCAGCGTGTGGAAATCGCCCTGGACGGCGCCGAAGTCGGTCTCGAGCGCCCAGAAGGCGGCGATGACGGGCGCCTGGACGCCGAATTCCTGGTCGGCGCGCGCGAAGACGTCGGTGTATTTCTTCAGATTGGCCGCGCCCTGCTTCAGGCGGTAGGTCGAGATCATGCGGTTGGAGAATTCGGTGAAGGTCTGGGTGAAGACGCCCTGGGCGCGGTCGCGCGCCAGGACCTTGTCGTCGAGGCTCGCCTGTTCCAGCGCATCGAGGCCGACAGCGCCGACGCCGGCCGCCTTGGCTTCCGCCGCCACGCCCTGTTTCCAGGTGTTGAAATCGTCCCCGCACTCCTGCGCCGCCGCCGGCCAGGCAAGAGCGCCGACAACCAGCGCCGCCAAGATTTCAACACGCAATCGCATCGCTTCCCTTTCGAAGCCGGCGCACGCCCCGCCGAACCCGAACCGGTTCTGGCCAGGACCATGCGTGAATTCAAAGCTCAGGAGCGTCCTCGGGCACCCGCCTGGTACGCCGCTCCGGACTGCCAGCAGCTCAATACATCGCCGCTGGTCGTGTCGAAAAGCAGGCAGGACGGCTTATGTCAACGGGTGTTCTGCCGCAGCCACCTGTTCCAGGCGGCTTCCGAGCCGTTGAAAACGTTGATATCGGATTTGCCGGTCATGCCCGGAACGATGCCGGTTCCGGTATATTGCCAGAAGGTGAAGGGGTGGCTGCCGTACTTCTGGCGCGGATGGCCGGCGACCGAGCGCAGCCAGTAAGGGTAGCCGCGGAAGTTCGCCAGGCCGTTGTCGTCGAAGAAGTCGATCGAGGTGTAGATGATCGGCTTCTTGCCGTAGTGCCGCTCGACCATTTCGAGGAAAGTCGTCATTTCCGCGCGCACGGTGGCCGGGTCGGGACGCAGCCGGCAGGTCGGCGATTTCGGGTTCCATTCCATGTCCAGCACCGGCGGCATCGCGGAACGGTCTTTCGGGACATTGGCGATGAACCAGCGCGCCTGGGTGGCGGCGGGCGTGCAGAAATAGAAGAAATGATAGGCGGCGCGCGGAATCGCCGAGGCCTTGGTGCGCGCCCAATGCTCGTTGAAATACTCGTCGAAGCGGTCGCCGCCTTCGGTCGCCTTGATGAACGCGAAGGAAATGCCGCTCGCCTTGGCCGCCGGCCAGTCCACGGATGTCTGGTATTTGGAAACATCGGTGCCGTGGATGGCGTAGTTCCACGGCGCGCCGCTGTCCCACTCGTGCGGCTTGGAGTCCTCGAAGCGCGGCGCGCGCACCGCAACCATCGGACTGCTCGAGGACATCACCGGCGTGAGGTCGTCGACGGTCGAGCAGGCGCCCAGCAGCGTCAGCATGATGAGAGCCGCAAGACGGCGCATCGCTACTCCTGAGCCGGGTTCAGCCGGCCGCTGATGGGTCGTTGCAGATGGCCCCCTTTGTCAGGCCCGCCGGACGATCGCCCCACAGGATCGTCCAGCCCTCTCCGTTGATCGCCGATCATGGTTGATATTCGGTTGACGGCGCTCGACAACAGCCGCGATTTTGAGGCAGCAATGGCGGCAAATCGATGGCATAAATCGGGCGCCACACGCAGGGGGTGAGATGCGGATCGTTGTCAAGATCGTTAAATGGCTGCTCGGCCTGATCGTGCTGGCGATAGGCGCGCTGGTCGCCTGGCTCTATGTCGCGCCACCCGAATTGATCCGCGTCGGTTCCGGCTATTCGGCCAAGATCGTGTGCTCGAACGTCTTCATCGCCGGGCGCGACGCCAACGAGGTGCTGGCCGTCGACGTCCAGGCGCCGGGCCATCCGCTGCTCAGGCTGATGAAGGTGTCCATCGACAAGGAACGCGGCATGGTGTCGGCAGGCCTGTTCGGCGTGCTCGGCAAAAGTGTGGCCGTCGCGCGCGACGGACTGGGCTGCGCTACGGTCCCGGACGGCAACACCGGCAAGGCGAGGCAGACGGCGATCTACGCCGAGCCGGCCGCTACCAGGCAGGATGCGCTGTGGCCGGAGGGTGAGCGGGTGGACGCCTCGCAGAATCCAGAAATCGCGAAGATCGTCGACGACGGGGCCATGGCCGGCGCCGGCATGCGCGCCGTGGTGGTGGTGAAGAACGGCCATATCGTCGCCGAGCGCTATGGCGAGGGCTTTTCGGCAAAGACGCCGCTGCTCGGCTGGTCGATGACCAAGACGGTCAATGCCGCGATCGTCGGCACGCTGGTCAAGGACGGCAAGATGGCGATCGACAACAAGGGCCTGTTCGCGCCGTGGAAGGCGGACGGCCGCGCCGCCATCAGCCTCGCCGACCTGATGGCGATGTCGAGCGGGCTGGAGTTCAACGAGGATTACGGCGACGTCGCCGATGTGACGCGCATGCTCTATCTCGAACCCGACATGGCCGGCTTCGCCGAAGCCAAGCCGCTGACCGGCGAGGTCGGCAAGGTGTTTTCCTATTCGAGCGGCACGGCGGTGATGCTGTCGCGGCTGTGGCAGGACGCCGTCGGCGACAAGGCGAAGGCGCTAATCTGGCCGCGGAAGGCGCTGTTCGAGCCGATCGGCATGCACAGCGCCGTGCTCGAGACCGACGAGCAGGGCAGCTTTGTCGGCTCGTCCTATCTCTACGCCACGGCGCAGGACTGGGCGCGCTTCGGCCAGTTCCTGCTGCAGGGCGGGGCCTGGAACGGCAATCAGCTGCTGCCCGCCGGCTTCGTCGACTGGATGCGGGAGCCGGCGGCGGCCTCCAAGGTCTACGGCAAGGGCCAGGTGTGGATCGAAGGGCCGGGCGATGAGGAGAACCCCGGAGCCGGCGCCGCGGCCGGCCTGCCCAAGGACACCTATTGGATGGAGGGGCATGACGGACAGACAGTCGCCATCATCCCATCGGAGCAGTTGGTGGTGGTGCGGCTTGGCCTGACGCCGGCTAAGCTTGGCTATCGACCGCAGGCGATGCTGGGAGCGTTGGTCAAGGCGCTGCACTGACTACTTGGCTGCGCCGATCACCCCAAGCCAGGCGTAGCCGCGATAAAGCGTTCTGAAATGGAAGCTTGCGCCGGTTCGCCGAGATTCCGATTCCAGGACCTCGCGCAGCGATTCACGCGGCGTCACGTGGAATTTCTTGAGCCAGCCGCGCAGCAGCGCGCGGAACCAGCGCGGCAGGCCTTCCTGCTGGCCGAAATCGACGACATGCAGCGAACCGCCGGGCGCAAGCGCGGCGAGCGCCTCGGAAATCGTCTTTTCCCAGCCGGGGATCATCGACAGTGAATAGGACACGAAGACGCGGTCGAAACGCGCGACGCCAAACAGCGCGCCGGCGTCGAAATCGGTGGCGTCGCCGCGCGCCAGCGCGACGCGGTCGGACAGGTTTTCGCGAGCGATGGCCGCGCTCGCCGTCTCCAGCATTTCCGCCGAAATATCGAGGCCGAAGAAGCGCGCCTCGGGATAGCGGCGGGCCGCGAGGATGATGTTGCGGCCCGTGCCGCAGCCGAGCTCGAGCACTGTGCCGCCTTGCGGCACGTCCAGCCCTGATATCAGCCGGTCGCGGCCGAGCAGATAGTATTTGCGGGTGAGGTCATAGATGTGGCGCTGCCAGCGATAGACACCGTCCATCAGCTCGGCATGGCTGGCGGGCAGTTCAGTGGTGCTCATCAGCGCTTCACATAGAGGTGGAAGCCGCCATAAATGGCCGAACGGTCGCGCGCCGAGAAGTCGCGCGAGGCCTCGGCCTCGTAGCTCCACTGGCCAAGCAGCGAGTTGGAGACGCGACCGGGCAGCAGGCTGGGCTCGGCCGCCGTGCGGAAGATGACACGGGCGCCGGCCGATGCCGTGCGGGTGATCTCCGCCCACAGCGCGTTGAGCTGGTCGTCGGTCATCCAGTCCTGCGCGTCGAGCAGGATGAAGCGGTCGACCGCGCCCGCATCCTTGCCGGCGAGGAACTCGATCAGGTTGGTGTGGTTGATGGCGACGCGGTCGATGTTGTCGCGGATCACCTTGTAATTGCGCTTCTCCAGATAGGCGGGGAGTGCTGCCTCGCCGGGCTCGGGATAGCGGCGGGCAAAGGCCTGCCAGGCGAAATAATTGGTGTTCAGCGGGAAATCGCAGGCGAGCTTTTCCAGCCTGGCCTTGAGCACGCTCGCCATCGTGCCGTCGCCCGAGGTGATCAGCGAATCGTACTGCGCCGGCGGAATGCCGAGACCGAACAGCGACGCCTTGCGCGACGTCGCCCATTTCAGCAGCGGCTTTTCGAAAACCGGCGCCAGCTCCTCGTTGAAGAAGCGGCGCTGCTCGCCGATGTTGCCGGCCTGCATGATGCCCGCGGGGTCGACGCCAAAGAACTTGCCGACGCGATGGCCCATGGCGATGAACAGGCCGAGCAGGCCGGTCTGGTAGAAATTGCGGTCGAAGACCTCGATGCGCCGGCGGCCGCGCCAGTTACGGCGCTCCCAGTAGTGGCGGCTGACCGGATCGAGATGCGGGGCGATGAAGCGGTCGTAGGCTTCCGAATTGTGGCTGGTGTCGGTGGCGCCGAAGAAGCGGAACAGGTCGCCCTGCGAGGGCAGGCGGCGCACCGCCTCGAGCTTCATGCGGTTCAGCGCGATATGGGCGGCGTTGAGGTCGACGGCGTCGATCCGTTCGGGCGAGCGGGTGAGATAGGCGAGGATGTTGCAGCCGCCCGAGGCGATGGTGACGATGCGGTGGCCGGCGCCGAGCTGCATGGCCTCCATGTCGACATCGGGGTCTTCCCAGATCTGCGGATAGACGAGGCCGGAAAACAGGAAGGCGAAGAGCCGCTCCGACATGCCGGCCTTCGACAGCGGGCGGTTCTGATAGACGGCTTTTCCAACTTCCTTGCCGCGACGAAAAACCAGATCTCCGGAAACGTCCGTCATGGCAAGGTGATTCCCCGTTTGCATTGGCGCAAGCGGGTAGCGCAGCGTTATGACAGGCCGGTGACAGACGGAGGCCTCGATAATTCTACTGCGGCGGTCATCTGACGCGACTTTCTGCGCTTACTACAGCGCCGCGCGTCCACAAGGACGCGCAAAGGACGCTGTAGCATCTTTGTTTGCGCATGATCCTTTCCGAAATCGATTTCGATTTCGGGGTCATGCGCGAAGCTCACGGACTTCAATGTCCGCTCCGCTCGGGTTCTCGAAAGCCACGCCACCTGACTTGCCGTGGCGAGTTCTCGAAGCCTCCTTATGCCTTGCCGAACCCTCCAGGCGTCGGCGTGGTGACGATGACGGCCTCGCCGGCGTCGAGCACGGTCTGGTCACAGGCCTTCAGCACGTCGACAGCGCCGCTGTTGCGACGGACCTTGGTCGAGCCCGCTTCGCCATCGCCGCCGCCGTCCAGGCCCTGCGGCGGCCGGTTGCGGTGTGAGGACAGGATCGCGCATTCCATCTTTTCAAGGAAACGGATGGTGCGCTTAGTGCCGTCGCCGGCATCCCACTTGCCCTTGCCGCCGGAGCCTTCGCGGATGTGGAAATCTTCGAGCAGCACGGGGAAGCGCAATTCCAGCACTTCCGGGTCGGTGAGGCGGGAGTTCGTCATATGGGTATGGACGCCGGAGGTGCCGGCAAAGCCGCGGCCGGAGTTCATCCGCCCGGCGGGCGAGCCCGAACAGATCGTCTCGTAATACTGGTACTGCTTGTTGCCGAAGGTGAGGTTGTTCATCGTCCCTTGCGCATTGGCTATCGCGCCCATGGCGCCGAACAGCGCATTGGTCACATGCTGCGAGGTCTCGACATTGCCGGCGACGACGGCCGCCGGATAGGCGGGCTTCAGCATGCAGCCATCGGGGATGACGATGTTGATCGGCCTGAGGCACCCCGCATTCATCGGGATCATGTCCTCGACCATGACGCGGAAGGCATAGAGCACGGCGGCGCGCGCGACGGGTTCCGGCGCGTTGAAATTGTTCTTCATGACCGGCGAGGTGCCAGTGAAGTCGACGATCGCCTCGCGCTTTTCCCGGTCGACCGAGATCCTGACCTTGATCACCTGACCGGTGTCGGTCGGATATTCATACTCGGAGGTGTCGGGCAGCCGTTCCAGCACGCGACGCACGCTTTCGGCGGCGTTGTCCTGGACGTGGCCCATATAGGCCTCGACGACATCGAGACCGAAATGCGCGACCATCTTGCGCAATTCGGCCACGCCCTTCTCGTTGGCGGCGATCTGCGCCTTGAGGTCGGCGATGTTCTGGTGCGGATTGCGCGCCGGGTAGGGGTGGTCGGTGAGCAGCGTCTCCAGTTCCTTCTCGCGGAACCGGCCGCGATCGACGATGCGGAAATTGTCAAACAGCACGCCTTCCTCGTCGACCGTGGTGGCCAAAGGCGTCATCGATCCGGGTGCGGTGCCGCCGACATCGGCGTGGTGGCCGCGCGAGGCCGCCCAGAACAGGATCTCCTTGCGCGCGTCATCGAACACCGGCGTCACCACGGTGATGTCGGGCAGGTGCGTGCCGCCATTGTAGGGCGCGTTGAGGGCGAAGACGTCGCCCGGATGGATGTCGCCGGAATTGAGGCGAATGATGGTCTCGACCGAGCGGTCCATGGAGCCGAGATGCACCGGCATGTGCGGCGCATTGGCGACCAGCGCGCCATGGCGGTCGAACACGGCGCAGGAGAAATCCAGCCGCTCCTTGATGTTGACCGAATAGGCGGTGTTCTGCAGCGTCACGCCCATCTGCTCGGCGATCGACATGAAGAGGTTGTTGAAGACCTCCAGCATGACCGGATCGGCTTCGGTGCCGAGCGCCGCCTGGCGGCGTTTCTTCTCGGTCCGTCGCAACAGCACATGGTTCCTGGCGGTGATCTCGGCCCGCCAGCCCGGCTCCACGACGATCGTCTGGTTGGGCTCGATGGTCAGCGCAGGGCCAGCGACCCAGTTTCCGGGGGCGAGCGCCTCGCGGTGAAAGATGCCCGCCTCTCGCCATTCGCCTTCGGTGAAGATTTTGCGAGTCCTGGAAGGACTTGCGGCCAGATCCTCTGTTGTCGATTCAGTTTCATCACGGCCACCCCCGCCGGTATCGGTGCCTTCGACGCCGACGGTCTCGACGATCATTGGCTTGTCGTCATAGACGAATCCGAACTGCGCCTTGTGGGCAGCTTCGAAATCGCGTCTGGCCTGGAAGATCGAACCGTCCACGAAGTTCACCGGCAGCGCTGTGTCGGTGCCGTCATAGCGGATCTGCAGCACCGGCCGGGAGGCGACGGCGCCCTCGGCGATGCCTTGTGCCGCGAGCTCGGCGATGACGGCTTTCCTCAAGGTCGCGATGAGCGCGTCGATCTCCGTCCTGGATTCGTCGGCGAGCGGCTTGAGCAGCGCCTGCTGGCGCGAGGCAAAGACCGACGACAGGCCGATGCCATAGGCCGAAAGCAGGCCGGAGAAGGGATGGATCAGCACCGCTTCCATGCCGAGCGCATCGGCGACCAGGCAAGCATGCTGGCCGCCGGCGCCGCCAAAGCAGTTCAAGAGATATTCGGTGACGTCATAGCCGCGCTGCACCGAGATCTTCTTGATGGCGTTGGCCATGTTCTCGACGGCGATTGTGACGAAGCCTTCGGCGACAGCTTCCGGCGTGCGGCCATCGCCGATCTCGGCGGCAAGCGCGGTGAATTTATCGCGCACGGTGTCGACGTCGAGCGGCTGGTCCTGGCCGGGACCGAAGATCGCCGGGAAGAAATCGGGCTGCAGCTTGCCAAGCATGACATTGGCGTCGGTCACGGCGAGCGGGCCGCCGCGCCGGTAAGCGGCAGGGCCGGGATTGGCGCCTGCGGAATCCGGACCGGCGCGGAAGCGGCCGGCCTCATAATGCAGGATCGAGCCACCGCCCGCGGCAACGGTATGGATGCGCATCATCGGCGCGCGGATGCGCACGCCGGCGACCTCGGTGTCGAAGGCGCGCTCATATTCGCCGTCATAGTGGGCGACGTCGGTCGAGGTGCCGCCCATGTCGAAGCCGATGACTTTGCCGAAGCCGGCGAGCTTCGCCGTCTCGACCATGCCGACGACGCCGCCGGCTGGGCCGGACAACAGCGCGTCCTTGCCCTGGAACATGTCGGCGGCGGTGAGGCCGCCTGACGACATCATGAACATCAGGCGGGGGCCGGCGCCCAATTCCCCTGCCACCCTTTGCACGTAGCGCGACAGGATCGGCGACAGATAGGCATCGACCACGGTGGTGTCGCCGCGGCCGACCAGCTTGATCAGCGGCGACACTTCGTGGCTGACCGAGACCTGGCCGAAGCCGAGGTTGCGACAGACTTTCGCGACGGCCTTCTCGTGGTCCGGATATTTCCAGGCATGCATGAAGACGATGGCGACCGCATCGATGCCGTCGGCCCTGGCCTGTTCGATTGCCGGGCGGCAGGCTGCAATGTCGAGCAGGCGTTCGACGCGGCCGTCGGCGCGCACGCGCTCGTCGATCTCGATGACGCGCTCATAGAGCTGCTCGGGCAGCATGATCTCCTTGGCGAAGATATCCGGACGCGCCTGATAGGCGATGCGAAGCGCGTCGCGAAAACCCTTGCTGATGAGCAGGAGCACTCGGTCGCCCTTGCGCTCCAGCAGCGCATTGGTGGCGACAGTGGTGCCCATCTTGATGTCGCCGATCAGGCCTGACGGAATGGCGGCGCCGGATTTCAGCCCAAGCAGGTCGCGAATGCCCTGGATGGCGGCGTCTGCATAGGCTTCGGGATTTTCGGACAGCAGCTTGCGGGGGTGCAACCCGCCTTGCGGGTCGCGGCCGATGACGTCGGTGAAAGTGCCGCCGCGGTCGATCCAGAAATCCCACTTTTCAGTCATCGCGGCTCCCGGCATTTTCCCTGCGCAATCTGGTGCTTGGCCTGTCCTGTTAGTGTGCAATGCTGCGGCCGGCAACCGCCCGGATGATGTTACATGCGGAAATGCAACGTTACGAAACTCCAGGCCGGCTGATGCATTTCCCCTTCGACTGCTCACCACAATGTGAGCGTCAGGTGAAGGAGAGATATCATGAACAAGCTCATTCTGGCGTCCCTTTCGGCGCTAGCGTTGCTTGGGGTTGCGGCGTGCAGCGACAGCGGCACCGACAACACCACCACCCAGAGCACCAATCCGCCGGCCGCCGAGGAACCGATGAAGCCGGCGGCTCCGGCTGCTCCTGACGCAACGAAGCCTGCCGAGCCGGCTCCGGCAACACCCCCTGCGCAGTAATCTGATGCGTTGACGAAGAAGGCCGGCTTCACGCCGGCCTTCTCTTTTCGAATCGGGCGCCTTGTTGGGCGCCGTCGTCAAATCGGTTGGGCCTGCGGCACTGTCTTCGCTTGATAGCGGCGGCCGGTTCGCACTAAGAAGCCTCATGTCGATTTGGGACCGCCTTGGCGACTTCATCGCTCGTGTCACGGCTTCAACGTCATCGGGTGTCGCCGATGTCGTCGAAGCCGTGCGGACGGTTTTCTCCGGAGATGCCGATCTGCGCCGCCGCGTCGCTTTTTCGGTGGCGATGATCGCGCTCTCGGCCAAGATGGCCAAGGCCGACGGCGTGGTCACCCAGGATGAGGTGCGCGCCTTCCAGGAAATATTCGAGGTGCCGCCGAAAGAGACACGGAACGTGGCGCGGCTCTATGACCTGGCCAAGCGCGACGTGGCCGGTTTCGAGATCTACGCGCAGCGCATGGCGCAGCTTTGCGGTTCCGGCCATACGAACTGCATGATGCTGGAGGACATACTCGACGGCCTGTTCCACATCGCCAAGGCCGATGGATTGATCCATGAGCGCGAAGGCCAGTTCCTGCACCGCATCGCCGAGATTTTCCGTATCGACGAGGCGCATTACCAGAGCATCCTGGCTAGGCACGTCAATCTCGGCGCCGGCGACCCCTATGTCGTGCTCGGCATCGAACGGGGAAAGCCCTTCGATGAGGTCAGGAAGCGCTACCGCAAGCTGGTCTCGGACAATCATCCCGACCGGCTGATCGCGCGCGGCCTGCCGCAAGAGTTCATCAAGATCG
>NZ_RZOF01000156.1:0-13395 GCF_003998955.1 Mesorhizobium sp. M4B.F.Ca.ET.017.02.2.1
CCCTACAACCCCCACCATCCCAACAACCCCAACGACCCCGTCAGTGATCGCGCCGGTCCTCACCATCGCTGACAAAACGCTCGACGTGAGCGGGCTGGGCGGTACGGTCGACCTCGGGGTCAAGGTGACAACGACCGACCCCAACGACCTCGTGACCGTGAAGGTGACGGGCTTGCCGAGGTACGAGACGATCACCGACAAACTCGATGGTAAGACGTTTAGTGGCAAGAACATCACCTTGACGGCAGCGCAGGTCGACAGCGGATTGACGCTGCAATCGAACTACAGGGGCGCGGCTCATCCGCTGGCGACGCTGACGCTGACGGCAACGGCGAAGGACCCGGTCACCGGCGCCGTCGCAACAGCCTCGCCGCAGACCATCGCCGTAACGGATCCTCGGCCTGCGACCATCACAACGTCGTCGCTGGCGGTCACCCATACGGATCGCAAGCTTGCTCCCGCCAATTGGCAACGGTCCTTGGCAGCCCAGGGCTCTGCGCTGCTGAACGAGCACAGGGACCTGGTCGCCGGCGCCACCAGAACCTTGGCGCCCCAAAACACCGCCATGGCGGATCACCCATTTGCGACCGGCACAGCCAGAGCGTCGCTGGCAAGCCAGAGCTTTGCGCTGCTGAGCCAGTACTTGGCCGGTAATTCCGGCCCGGTCGATCCCGGCCAGATCGTGGCTTCCTTGTCGAATAATGGAGGCAATTGGAATCACGACTCGTACCTGACCAGACCGCAACATTGATCGCCGCCGCACCCGGGGGTTCGGCCCTGGGTGCGGCGCCGTCAAGTTTGTGAATGCAAGGGGGATGGAACGCGGACGTATCCGCGAAGGGTTGTGCCAAGATGGCGATGCAGAACGAGAATACCCATGCCGTAGACCTGGGACTTCGATCTTTGGCTCTGTTCCTGCGCTCTCATGGCGTAGACGCCAAACTCAACCAGATCCGCGAGCGCTGTGGCGGCGGCAGTGCAATCGGCATCCGCGCGATGCTTCGCTGCGCCCGCTCGCTCGGGCTTGAGGTCGGTTCGCGCAAGACACATTGGAAACAACTTGCGAGCGTCCGACTGCCTGGCATCGCTTCGTTGCATGACGGCGGGTTTCTGCTTCTCGGGAAGGTCGACGACAACGGAGCGGTTGTGCTGCATCCGCCCTTGTCAGGGCCGAAGCGGCTCACGCGCGAGGAATTCGAGGCAATCTGGGACGGCCGTTTGATCCTGGCCGGATCACAGAACCTTGCGCAACGGGCGCTTCATGCCCTTGCCGGCATGGCTACCCGCGGGCGTGATCTGGTACGCCGCGCCCGCGATACCGTGTTGCCTGCGCGGTTCGCCGATCGACGCGATACGGCCGTCGAGGCGGCGAGCACCGCACCCGAAGGCGGCGATGATTCAGGGCTCATTGCCTTGGCGATATTGATGCGTTGCCATGGCATCGCGGCCGACCCAGACCAGATCCGGCATCGGATGGGCGCGGCGCCAGTGGGCGTTACCGAAATCCTGCGCTGTGCAAAAGATTTTGGACTCAAGGCTCAGGCACAGAGGACAAACTGGAATCGGCTTGCGGTTACTCCGCTGCCTGGAATCGCCGTGCTTCGGGACGGTGGATACCTGATCCTCGGCAAAGTTGTCGACGACAAGCTCCTCGTTCAGCGCCCATCGTCGCCGCAACCCATCACAATGACCCAGGCCGAGTTCGAGGCCATCTGGGACGGCGGCATCATCCTGATGACCCGGCGCGCGGCCCTGACGGATCTCTCTCGACGGTTTGATATCGGCTGGTTCCTCGGCGCGGTCCACAAGTACCGCTATCTTCTCAGCGAAGTGCTTGTCGCGTCGTTCTTCCTTCAGGTTTTCGCCCTTCTCTCACCGCTATTCTTCCAAGTGATCATCGACAAGGTGCTCGTGCATCGAAGCATGAGCACGCTCGATGTTCTGGTCACTGGTCTCGTCGCGCTGACCGTTTTCGAAACTGTCCTCGGCACGCTGCGCGTCTATCTGTTCGCGCATACGACGAACCGCATCGACGTCGAGCTCGGCGCCCGGCTGTTTCGTCACCTGATGGCGTTGCCGATCGCATATTTCCAGACACGCCGCGTGGGGGATTCGGTTGCACGCGTCCGCGAGCTCGAAAATATCCGCCAATTCCTGACGAGTTCGGCGCTCACGCTTGTCATCGATCTCGTCTTCACCGTCGTTTTCCTTGCCGTGATGTTCTATTACACGACCTCGTTGACGCTGATCGTTCTGGCGTCGTTCCCATTCTACATCGGCATTTCCGCGGGGGCTGCGCCACTGTTTCGCCGGCGCCTCGATGAGAAATTCGATCGCGGCTCGGAGAATCAAGCTTTCCTCGTCGAGACCGTCACGGGCGTCGAGACGCTGAAGGCCATGGCGGTCGAGCCGCAGATGCAGCGCCGCTGGGAGGAGCAACTCGCCGCCTATGTGACCGCAAGCTTTCGCGTGCTGAGCCTGAACAATACTGCGAGCCAGGCGGTGCAGCTGATCAACAAGCTGGTCGTCGCCGCAATCCTGTACTTCGGTGCCAAGCTCGTGATCGGCGGCGACCTGACCGTCGGCGAACTCGTCGCATTCAATATGCTGGCATCACGCGTGAGCATGCCGGTGCTGCGGCTCGCGCAGATTTGGCAGGATTTCCATCAGGCTCGCCTGTCGATCGATCGTCTGGGCGATATCCTCAACACCATTCCCGAGCCAAGCTTCAATCCTGGCCGCGCCGCGCTGCCGGCGATCCGCGGGCGGGTGACATTCGAGCACGCGACTTTCCGCTACCGGATCGACGGCCCCGAGGTGCTGCACGACGTGTCGTTCAGCGTCGAGCCCGGTCAGGTCATCGGCATCGTGGGCTCCTCGGGCTCCGGCAAGAGCACCATTGCTAAGCTGATACAGCGGCTCTATGTGCCGGAGAGTGGACGCGTGCTGGTCGATGGCGTCGATCTGGCGATGGTAGACCTGACCTGGCTTCGACGCCAGATCGGAGTCGTCCTGCAAGAGAACGTGCTCTTCAACCGATCCATTCGCGAGAACATCGCGCTCTCTGATCCGGCCATGCCCATGGAGCGCGTCATTGCTGCGGCATCGCTCGCCGGTGCTCACGATTTCATCCTGGAGCTGCCAGAGGGCTATGACACCGTCGTCGGCGAACGCGGTAGCAGTCTTTCCGGCGGGCAGCGCCAGCGTGTGGCGATCGCTCGGGCACTCATTACGGACCCGCGCATCCTCATCCTCGACGAGGCGACCAGCGCCCTGGATTACGAAAGCGAGCGCGCCATTCAGCAGAACATGAAGCGAATTTCTGCCGGCCGAACCGTCTTTGTCATCGCTCATCGGCTCTCGACTGTGCGTCACGCGAACCGGATCATCACGATCGAGCATGGCCGCATCGTCGAGGACGGTACCCATGAAGACCTGATCCGCTCGAACGGGCGTTACGCAAACCTCCACTATCTGCAGGCTGGCATCCATGAAGTCCGCTAGTCAAAACATCGTCGAATTTCCGGGAGTCAAACTTCGTCGCCACGAGCACGAAGTTGCGTTCCTGCCAGCGGCGCTCGAAATCACCGAGTCGCCGCCGTCGCCGATCGGGCGCGCGATCGGGGCGAGTATCATCGCGGTCTTCTGCTTCGCGCTGGCGTGGGCGTGGTTGGGCACAGTCGATATCGTCGCAACCGCGACGGGCAAGATCGTGCCAGGCGGGCGCACCAAGCTGATCCAGCCGTTCGACACGGGCGTCGTCCGCGCCATCAACGTACGCGATGGACAGAGCGTAAAGGCTGGCGACGTCCTGATCGAGCTCGACCCGACCATGGCGGACGCCGACCAGGAGCGCCAGAAAAGCGATCTCCTTTCGGCCGAACTCGACGTCGCGCGGCTGCGCGCGGCGCTCGCGGAGGATCCTCTTGCGGCCTTCCGGCCGCCGCAGGGCGCGAGCGCAGCGGAGATCGAGATGCACCGCCAGTATCTGGTCAGTCAGCTCGCCGAACAGAACACCAAGCTCGCCGAGATAGATCGCGAGCAATCCCAGAAAGAAGCGGAACGATCGACCACTTTGGCGAGCGGGGCGAAGCTCGAGGCGACGATACCGCTGCTGCAGGAGCGGGTCGACATTCAAAAGCAGCTCGTCGACAAGGCACTTGCCTCGAAGGTCCTCTATCTCTCCGAGTATCAGGAGTTGGTCGGCCTTCAACAGGATCTCAACCTGCAGCAGAGCCGGCTGCGCGAAGCCGACGCAGCCATCGCGTTGCTAAGGGAAACGAGGGAAAAGACGACCGCGGAGTACCGGCGCGCGACCTATGAGGCGCTCGCGAAAGCCGAGCAGAGAGCTGCGAGCACTGGGCAAGAAGTGATCAAGGCTGAGCGGCGCACGAAGCTCCAACAATTGACCGCGCCGGTCGATGGCGTCGTACAACAACTGGCCGTTCATACGGTGGGAGGCGTGGTGACGCCCGCTCAGCCACTGGCCGTGGTGGTGCCCAGTGAGAGCCATCTCGAGATCGAGGCCATGCTCTCCAACCGAGACATCGGATTTGTCCATCCGGGACAGATGGCGGAAATCAAGGTCGACACATTCAACTTCACCCGCTACGGGCTTCTTCATGGTGAAGTGGTCAGCGTGTCATCCGATGCCATAGTTCGCGACCGGCAACCGACCGGGTCGAACGACCGTGCGTCGGGCGCAGCGCAGAGCGACAGCGAGCCGAGAGATCAGGAACTCCAATATGCCGCACGCGTTTCACTTGACCGTACGGACATGCAGGTGGATGACAAGCTCGTCAAGCTCGGTCCGGGCATGGCGGTGACGGTTGAGATCAAGACCGGCACGCGCAGTATCATCGGCTACTTCCTCTCGCCTCTGGCGAAATATCAGCAGGAATCGCTACGCGAGCGGTAAAGCCGGCTTCCAGACGACGAACCTCCGTCGGGCCCGTCACGCTCCGAAGAGAACGCGGCGCGGTCCGCCATCCTTGTAGCCCACCCTTCCCGTCGGCGCCCGAGCAGGATGCGCGACGCATCCTCTCGGCTGTCGGCAGGCATGCTCCTATTGGATGAGTGGGTGCGGACCAAGGGCTACCCCCAATTCATGAAGAGGCCTTGGGTTCGGCAGCGTGCTAGGATTCCGCCCAGAAGTGCGGAGGGGAAACCGTGGCCCTGAACATAGTCGGCCAGGCTAGGTTGAACACGCTCGCTTTCGAGACCAGTGCGCCCACCAGGGCCACCGGCTTTCGGGAACACGACGCGGGTTGGTGGTTCGGGCACCTAGGCGCCGAAAAGGAGCCCGAGAGGGACTGGACATGCCGGACCGGATCGTAAGTTTTGTCATGAGCGGCGGCGTCGGCTCACGGCTGTGGCCGCTGTCGCGCGAAGACAACCCCAAGCAGTTCCACGATCTTTCGGGCGACGGCTCCATGCTAGCGAAGACGGTCCGGCGCCTCAAGGCGCGGCCGGATGGCGAGACGCCCATCTACCTCATAGCGTCCGAGCGGCATGCCGACCGCCTTGTGTCGGACATCGGTCCGCTCGGCCTCAATGGCGGCAGACCGATTTTCGAACCCGTAGGCCGCAACACCGCCGCGGCGGTCGCGATCGCCACGCTGCAGACGATATCCGAGCATGGCGGCGATGCGCTTGTGCTCGTGGTCCCCTCCGATCATGAGATATCCACCGAAAGGCAATTCTGGGAAACCGTCGAGACGGGCAGGCCGGCGGCCGCGTCGGGACGGATCGTCGTATTCGGCATCAAGCCGACACATCCCGAAACCGGGTACGGTTACGTCGAGGTGTCGGCGAATGGCGACGGGGTGGCCGCCGTCTCGCGTTTCGTCGAGAAACCCGACGCCGAGACAGCCCGCCACTATGTGTCTTCGGGACACTTCTACTGGAACGCCGGCATCTTCCTGTTTCGCGCCGACACGATGCGGCAAGCGTTTCTCGACTTCCGGCCCGACATCTGGGACGGCGCCGAGCGGGCGTATAAGACCGCACGGGCCGATATTTCCGGCATCTATCTGCCGCAGGGCTTCTACTCGGCTGTCCCGTCGACATCGATCGACTACGCTGTCATGGAGCATGCCCACGGCATCGCGATGGTCACGGCCTCCTTCCGCTGGAATGACCTTGGATCGTGGCAATCGCTGCTGGAAGCCAGCCCGACCGACCGCGACGGCAACGTCGTGATGGGCGACGTCGTCGCCATGGATTGCGACAGTTCCTACCTGCGCAGCCAGGGCAGGCTGCTGACCGTCATCGGAATGAAGGATGTGGCGGTGGTGGCCACGCCTGACGCGGTGTTCGTCGCGCCCGTAAGCCACAGCCAGAACGTGAAGAAGGTCGTCGAACAGCTGGAGAAGAGCGGACGCCTCGAGACAAAATTCACGGCGTCGGAAGACCGCGTCATTGTCAGCGGATCATGGCGCAAGCGCGTCGAGCACTGGCTCTTCGAGGAAACCCTGCCGCTGTGGTCGACGGCAGGTGTCGACGATGTGCATGGCGGCTTCCACGAGGCGCTGGGTTTCGATGCAAGGGCGCTCGGAAAACCCAAGCGCATGCGCACGATGGCGCGCCAGATCTATGCGTTCGCGGTGGCCAAGGAACGCGGCTGGGACGGACCCGCCGACAGGCTCATCGACCATGGCATCGGCTTCATCGCCAAACACGGCCGCAGCGACCGCGGCGGCTGGGTGCGCACCCTCAATTGCAACGGCAGCGTGGCCGATCCGGCGGAGGACGCCTACGACCATTCCTGCGTGCTGCTGGCGCTTGCCCACGCTCATCGATGCGGCCATGGCGACGCCTTGCGGCTTGCCCAGGAGACATTTGGTTTCATCGACAACCATCTCGAGGACGGCAGCCTGAATGGCTTCCTCGAGAGCCCCGGCTGGAACGGAGTGCGGTTCTCGAACCCGCATATGCACATGCTGGAATCCTTCCTTGCCTGGCATGACGTCACCGGCGACCGCGCCTATCTGCGCCGGGCGGCGCGCGTCATCGATCTCTTCCGGTGCCATTTCTTCGACCAGGAGAGCTGGACGCTCGGGGAGCGTTTCGACGTCGACTGGCTGCCTCTGCCGGGAGACGACGGACAGTGGACCGAACCAGGGCATCATTTCGAATGGGCCTCGCTGCTCGTCGAGTTCTCCCGGGCGAGCGGGCAGAAGGACCTGGTCGCCTACGCGAGGAAGCTCTATTCGTCGGCGGTCGCCAGCGGACTGAACCGGGCCACGGGTCTGGCCTATGCTGCCGTGTCACGACAAGGGATACCCCTCGACCGGCTCTCCCGAAGCTGGCCGCAATGCGAGGCGGTCAAGGCGGCCGTCGCCCTGGACGGCATTGGCGGACCCGACCTGAAACCCGAGATCGAAGCGCGCGTCGCCCGCCTCTTCAGATGGCATATCGATCCGGCGCCGCTTGGGCTGTGGGTCGACAGGATCGACGAGCGCGGCAGGTCAGCGGCGACGGAGGTCCCGGCCAGCATCTTCTACCATCTGGTCACCGCGCTGATGCAGTATCTGGACAAGACCGGAGGACAGGTCGAGCCCTTCCCGATGCCAGTTTCGGATACGGGCAAGGCCTCGCTCAGGCAGGTCAACGCCTGACCCGAACGGCCCGGCATGCATTGCCGAGCCGAGGCGATTGCCGGGGAGACGCGGCCTTCATTCCGCGAGCCCAGGCTGATGGAGCGACAGCTCGGCTTCCAAGCAGGCATCATCCAAAGGGACGAACTCCGGCTGGTTGCCACCACGCGTTCGCCAGGCACGAATTCCGGTCGAGATCGGGCCGTTCCGATGGGTAGTACGACGAGCATCCGCCTTTTTGCTAAATTAGCAATTGCAGGAAAGTGAATAAGATGCTGGCTTAGCCGGCGCCCCCCAAAAGACGCTGGTTAGGCCCAGCGGCCACCCAACTCGTACCCGCGTCTGCTGGGCCGCCTTAAATCCGCAGCCGTCGCCGTTCTGCGACAACTCCGCCAGCCTATTCGACAATCGGAATCAGGACGAACAGTGTTCGGGTCGTCAGCCACACGCCGACGAGTTGATCTCGATTCTCCAAAACTACAAAGATCTGGTATTGCGGAAGCCTTGGTTGGCACGCGCACAAAATGCAAAATCTTTGCGCAAACCCACCGGACACCAGGCCCCTGCACGGACGACATCGCTAGCCAAGGGTGACAGCGAGCATTGCCGCTCCTTGTTCAGTTCGCAAGTCTATTGGGCGACTTGGGACACGGCCGACATCAGTTCCTGCGGGCTTGGTGCTCCAAACATGTGCCGCCCACCCTCTGGAACCTCGGTGAAGCTCCAGCGGACGATGCCCTGCCGGTCCAGCAGGAACTGACCTATCAGTTGTCCGTGTCCGGTCGCCATCATCTGCTCGTCGGCTTCGGTCACTTCGTACTGGTCCTTGTTGTTGAGGATTTCGCTGGCCGCAAAAGGATCCATTGGACCGGGCAACTCGCCCGGTACGTTGACCCGCATATCCTTTGCCGCTGCGATCGAGACCTTGTAGGGCCAATTCGTCTCGTCTTCGGTGAATTCGAGATTGGGAAGGCCAAAAGCGCGATGTGAAGCGCGTTCAGGGTCGGAGGCCGCAAGCAGGTTCGGCATCGGGTGGTAGCGGAAATAGAGACGTGCCCGCTCGATGGGCGTGTTGACCACCGTCAGGCTCCCCACGCCCTTTTCGCGCAGTTCCGGATCGAGCCGCGCCTGGGCGGCGATATGGCGCCGGCAAAACGCGCAATGAAGACCTCGAAACAGGCCGACCAGCACCGGTTTTTGGCCGCGAAAGTCGTCAAGCGCAATCTTGCCTTCGTGGGTGATGGCGTCGAGTATCACGTTCGGCGCACGGTCGCCCGGCTGAAGCGGTATCAAGTCAATGCGCGCTGACATTCCAACCTCCCACCCCGGCTAGTCGAGAAAAGGCAGCACCACAAGCCCTTCCGGGTCGAGCCCGTGCTGGGCGCATATACCCTGCGCCAGGGAAAAGTAGCGTTCGGCCTCGGCCAGATTGTCGAGGTCGAGATTAAGCGTTGCGAGACCATCATAGCACGGAAACAGCAGTTGCGGTTCGCCCGTTTCGCGGGCTACGTCCAGTGCTTCGTGGAACAAGCCAACCGCCAGTTCCGGACGGCCGTTGCACTGGTGGATCTGCCCTAGCACGATCAACGGCACCGACAGGTGCTCGCGCTGGTCGAGCGCCCGGTCGATCTCGATGGCCTTCTCGGCGGCAGGCACGCCCTCCGTTGGACAGCGATCCGTGAAAGTACAGCAGGCGACCGCCAGATTGGCGAGGAGGCGCGCCTGGAAGCCCAAATCACCAATATGGCGCGCCACTTCGAGGCCACGCCGACAGACCTCCATCGCCTTTGTCGGATCGATGGTCGTGTAAAGCACGCCGAGATTGGTGTAGCCGCGGCAAGCCGTGCCCAGCAGGCCGGCGGCTTCGGCCAATTCAATGCTACGCTCAACCTGGCTGACGGCTTCGCGGTCTCGCCCAAGACGAGCCAAGGCGACAGCCTTGGTATTGAGTGCCTCGGCGGTCACAAGGGTGGCATCGCGCCCCACCTCGGAGACATGCTCCGTTGTCAGAGTGCCGACGCAATCCAGCGCCGCGTCTGCCCATTTTGCCGCGAGAGCGTGATCTCCGCTACGGAACGCCTGTCGGCCACGTTCTTGCCAGAGATGCGCCTGCTCGACCGGGGCATCCGCGCCATCGAGGAGCGCTGCCGCTTCGGCATAGCGGGATACTGCGTTGTCCCGCTTGCCGACGTCCCAGAGCAGCCGACCTATCTTACGCAAAACGCGCGCCGAAGCGACACGATCGGCGGACGCGCGATATGCCTGCAGCACCGTCTCGTAGTGCTGGTGCGCGACGTCGCGGCGGCCTAGCGGACCGCTCAGATCAGCAATGCGCTCTGCGATTGCCAGTTTGAGCGGTGTTTGCCCTATTTCGCCCAATGCGGTCAGTGCTCGCTCGTAGAAACGAAGGGCGTCGTCGTTGGCGTATATCGTGCGAGCGCGATCGCCCGCCGCCTGCAGGTAATGCGCGCCCCTCTCCCGCTCGGCGCTCTGTGCGAAATGATGACCGAGCGCGGTCAAATCCTCGAGCCGTTCCGGCTTGTCGCCGCACAGTTGCTCCAAGGCTGTACCGACCCGCCCGTGGATGTCGGTCCGTCGTTGCAGGAGCAGGTTCTGGTAGATCACGTCCTGCAGCAATGTTTGCGTAAAGCGATAGCTTTGCGACGAGACCGATCCTGATCCGACAACTTCCTCGATGATTTCCGCATCGCAAAGCAGTTCGCAGCCCGCTTCCAGGCGGCCGGGGTCGGCTGTCACGGCTTTCAGAAGTGTGGCATCGAAGCGCGGACCGATTACCGCGGCTTCCTGGGCCAACCGGCGCACCTCCGGGGGCAGCCGGTCGACGCGGGCAAGCAGCATTGCCTGGATAGTGGCGGGAATGCCGGTTGCGACCTCGCCTGCCACAGTCCGCCATCGCTGGCCCTCGCGCACCAGGACACCACGATCGATAAGACCGCGAACGATCTCCTCTACAAACAGCGGGTTGCCGCCCGCACGCTCGAGGATCTGGTCGAGAAGTCCGCCTGCCGAGCTAACCCAGCTCTCGCCGAAAAGCGCCGCCAGCAATCCGCGTCCGTCATCGCTGTTGAGCGGCGAAAGCCGGAGCGCTGTGTGACTGACCCGACTTGAATCGAGCTGGTCGTTGTCCGGCGCCGGACGATGCGTGACCAGCAACATCAACCGCGTGCGTTCCAACTTATCCATCACGAAACGCAGTGCCTCGAGCGAAGCGGCGTCGGCCCAGTGCAGGTCTTCGACGACAATCAGCAGCGGCGACAAGGCAAGCCGCCGTTCGATGATTGTGCGGACTGCGTAGAGAATTTGCCGCCGCAGCTGCTCGGGCTCGACATGCTGCAGGGTGGCATCGGGGTCGCCAAGCCCAAGCACATGGTAGAGCAAAGGCATCAGCCGCTTCGCCTCCTCGCCCTGCAGGCCGAGATCGGTAAGCAAGGCTGCGAGCTTCTCCCGCATTTCGTCGCCATTGTCGTTTTGCATCATCCCGGCAGCGCTGCGCACCACTGCGCCCAAGGCGCCGAATGATTGTTCGCCCAGCGGGGAGCACGTGGCCTGCCGCACGGCGACGTTGCGAAAACGATCCTCATCGCCGACGCGGGCGACGAACTCCTTCACCAGCCGCGATTTCCCGATTCCGGCTTCTCCGACGAGGCGGACAAGCTGGGCCGAGCCGCCGCACGCCTGGTCAAGGCTCGCCAGCATTCTATTGAGCTCGGCACCGCGACCTATTAGAGGCGCGCCGAGGCCGAGCGCTTCGAGCCCACGCGCGGCACGCGGCGCCGCAAGCGGTGCATCCAGTCGATGGACGAGCACACTGCCAGCCTTGCCGCGAAGCACGACGTCGCCCAGCGACTCGTAAGAGAAGGCGTGCCGGGTCAGCCTGTGGGTGAGCTCGCCTACCAGCACCTCACCCGGTGCGGCCAGGGATTGCAGCCGTTGCGCCGTATTCACAGTGTCGCCGGTCACCGAATAGGATTTGGCGGCGCCGATGCCCAATCCTCCGGTAACGACCGGACCAGTGTTTATGCCGATGTGGAGCAGCAGAGGCGAGCCGGAACGGGGGGCGCTTTCGCCGAGCCGCGCCGTCCTGGCGATCATGTCGAGAGCGGCGCGAAGCGCGCGTTCCGGATCGTCCTCATGCGCGACCGGCGCGCCGAACAAAGCGAGCAGTGCATCGCCGATGAATTTGTCGACGAAACCACCAAAGCTTCGCACGGCCGCCGTCAATTCCTTGAACAGTTCGTTCTGCAGCGTCTGCATGACCTCGGGGTCGAGCTGCTCGCTGAGTGTCGTGAAGCCGCAAAGGTCGGCGAACAGGACCGTTACCGTCCGGCGATCGGCGTCAGAGACGGGATGCAGCTGTTCTTCGCTCTCGACGTTCGCAAGCTGCGATGCAGGTCGAGAAGGCGGCTCAAGGGTCCGGCTTGGTGTCGGAGCAGGCCGTTCGACCGGCTTTGCCGGCGCGCCGAGGCTTGTCCCGCATTTCGGACAGAACTCGAAATCAGGTGCGCAGAGGTAGCCGCAACTGCCGCATGGCACGGGCTGGCGCCTGCCACACTTCGGACAGAAAGCGAAACCGCTCGCAACCTCGAAACCGCAGCCTGAGCAGTCCATGGAGCAAGACCTCACTCGCGGCCGTGGCGGCGTGATCTCGCCAAGCGCTTCACGGCCACGGTATCCACAAGCATGAACCGATAGAAGCCGACCAGCAAGCGGCAGCGCAAATGGGCATCGAACGACCCCGTGCGTCCGGCGGCAGAGCGCTGCCGAGCCCTGCGGCTGCGTCGCCGTCTTTTGCGAAAATTCCCTCTTGCCCAGCGTCTTCCTGCTATCGTGGAGATGAGGAGACGGACCATGAGCGAGAATCGTAAGCTAGCGGCAATCCTGGCGGCAGATGTGGTCGGATATAGCCGGCTCGCGAGCGCTGACGAAGATCTTACCTTGGCGAGATTGCGGACACTGCGCAGCGACCTGATCGATCCCACTATCGCGGTGCACAACGGGCGGGTGATCAAGCGCACCGGGGATGGGGCGCTGGTTGAGTTCCGCAGCGTGGTGGATGCCGTGCGCTGCGCCGTCGAGGTTCAGAATGGCATGGTTGAGCGCAATGCCGGCGTGCCGCAGGACCGCCGCATCGAGTTCAGGATCGGCATCCATCTGGGGGATGTGGTGGAAGAAAGCGACGGCGACCTGATGGGCGACGGCGTCAACATCGCTTCGCGTTTGGAAGGCGTCGCGTCGCCCGGCGCCATCTGCCTGTCCGAGGATGCCTATCGCCAGGTCAAGGCGAGGCTCGACCTCTCAGTCAGCGATCTCGGGAGCACGCAGCTCAAGAACATCGCCGAGCCGATCCGGGTCTATTCGCTGCAAGTCGGCAGCGCCGCGACCAAGGCGGCCGCGGCCCCGGAAACCGCGACGGGCCGGCCGGCGACGGCAGCGCCGCCGAAGCTGTCCATCGCCGTCCTGCCCTTCGCCAACATGAGCGGGGACACCGAACAGGACTACTTCGCCGACGGCATATCCGAGGACATCATCACGGCACTGTCCAAACTGTCGCAGCTCTTCGTCATCGCCCGCAATTCGTCGTTCACGTTCAAGGGCCAGAACGTCCATGTGCAGGACGTGGGTGCGAAGCTCGGCGTGCGGCATGTGCTTGAGGGCAGCGTACGCAAGTCGGGGAACAGGGTGCGCATCACCGCGCAGCTCATCGATGCAACCACGGGCGGCCATCTTTGGGCGGAGCGGTTCGACCGCGACCTGACCGACATATTCGCCGTGCAGG
>NZ_RZOF01000157.1:0-13372 GCF_003998955.1 Mesorhizobium sp. M4B.F.Ca.ET.017.02.2.1
ACCTTGCATGCTGATTTCCGTTCGTCTGCTGAATTCCTATCGTCCGGGCTGTCCCCCTCCCCGGTCCGGACGAATACCGGGGTCTTCGCCCCGGGTCCGGCCGCCCCCTCGGCCGGAACGGCCGGAGCCGCTCCTCCCCCGGCTCCGGCCACCTTCCTTCGTCCGCCCGCGGCCGGCGCCGCCTCCGTGATCCGCACCGAGGATGGCACCGTCATCCTCTTTGATCGCGCAACCGGCCGGGCGGTGTCCGGCCTGACCAGGCAGGCGGCGGAGGCCGCGCTTCTGCGCCTCGAGGGCCGCGGCCCCGCCTGATCCGCCCATTCCCGAACGACTTCAGCGACGGCCCTCGGGCCGAACCCTGGCGCTCGCCCGCGCCGCAACCGATGGATCCCGATATGCCTGCCGCCTATACCGAGAAGGAACTCACTGAAATCGCGACCTGGCTCAAGGAGGGGCTTTCGGCCTCCCATATCGCCGTCCGCTTCAGCAGGCTGCGCGGAAGTCCGGTCTCGCGCAACGCCATCATCGGCATCGTGCATCGCGACGCCGGCCTGCGCGCCATCGGCTTCGCCAATCCCAAGGGCGGCCGTTCCGGCGGCCGGCCGAGGAAGCATGCTCGGCCGGACTGGCGGAGCAGGGTGGCGGCCGGAAGCATCGCGCTTTCCGAACCGTCGGCGCTTGCCAGGCAAGCCGAGAGCGCCGACGACGAAGCTGCCAATCTCCCCCCAAGTGAGGGAGATGCCCGGCAGGGCAGAGGGGGGCGCTGTCCCGCCGACGTCTCCAGTTTTGACGTCGCCTCGCAAGCAGATCGCGTCTCCGCCGTCCGCACTCCGCCCAGGCCCAAGAAACCAAAGCCGCGAAAGCCCGCCCGCGTGCTGCCGCCGGCTTGGCTGGCACCGGGCCAGCGCGAAAAGTCTGAAGCGCAGCTGTACAAGCTGCCGGCGCCACCGCCGCCGGTAAAGCCCTGCCGCCAGCCGCATGTCGCTGCAATGCGCTTCATCGACTGTCTGTTCGGCCGCTGCCGCGCGCCGCTCGACCTCGCGCTGCAGGAGGAGCCGGAGAAGGATGCTCCAGGCGCTCGTCCCGGCCCGGAGATGCTCTGCTGCGGCCTGCGCACGCGGCCGACGCAAAGCTATTGCAGCCACCATCACGCAAGGTTTCATGGTCATCGCGGCAGCGGGATGTGAGGGGCGCGCCGCAGAAGGCCGCTCTCATAGAAATCGACGATGCGAAGGTGGCGCCGCAGAGCGCCGATCTTATCCAGAACCCATCCCAAGCCCGAGGAACGCCCATGCCCCGCAAGATCGCCAGGAAACCGCAGCCGCCAAAACTGCCGAAGGGCGAGGCCGGTCAGGTGCGCATCCGTCGCGAGATCGGCCACGATTTCGCGCTGCGCCAGGACGCCTTCGGCCGCCAGCGGCTGAGCAATGGCACCGCCGAAGCACGCCGCGTCTACGAGGTGTCGAATGGCGGCTTCACCTCCACCGGCGGCATCGTACGCCTGCGCAATGTCGACCCTCTAGTCGGCATCACCTCGCTCTCACGCCAGCAGCGCGAGGCAGGAGGGTGCCTTCGCGACGATTTCGAGCGCACCCAGCGCGAGGGCCTGCAGCCGCAGTCCTGGAACGAGCGCGTCGACGGTACCCGGGTGAATGCCGGCATCCCCGACCGCGTGCTCTCGGCCGGCCGCGCTCATGCTCATGCCGTCACCGCCCTCGGCCACTGGGAGGTGGCCGATGTGGTACGCAAGGTCTGCCTCGAAGGCCAGTCGGTGAAGGCCATCGCCGAACGCACCGGCGACGGCCGTGACGTGGTGGTGAAACTGCTGAAGGTGGGACTCGACCTGCTGGCGGTGCACTATGGCATGATGGGGAGGAAAGCAGGGTGAGGGGGACTTGCCAATGGATATAGGCGGCCTGCAAGCAGGGCTTCGTTTGGAATAGCAGCAATCGAACCATGCCGGCTCCGGCATCTTTGATCGTGATCAGTTCGCCCGGTCTTCACGAATGCGCGCCGCGCCCCGACGCAGCGGAGCGGCAGATGGCACGGGCTGCGAGCCGCGCCGCTTCCAGGGTCCATGCCGTGACTTTCGTGCGTTGCGGCGATGCGGAAATTCTGATCCGCCGCATGTACGACGAGCGTCACGGCATCGATCCTCTGGTCAGCCCGCGGATGACGAAGGTCAGTAACGGCAAATCCGCACGCGTTCCAGCACCCGGCGGTGATGATGCCAGTGCCTCACCCACTTCACGTGGCAATGGCGGTAATGGTGCCGGTAGTGATAGCGGTGCGGATAGCGGACCACGTACCCGGGATAGTAGTCACGGTAATAGCGCGGGCCGTAATAGCGGCCGCCATAGTCGTAGAACGGTCCGCCGCCATAGAACGGTCCACCATAGAAAGGTCCACCGAACGGGCCGCCGTAGAACGGGCTGAGGCCGAACGGACCGAAAAATCCCAATCCGCGCGCATCCGACGGCGCGACCGAGGCTGCCGCGGAGGCAACGGCGATCACTGAGGCAAGTAGCAGTTTTTTCATGGCAACCTCCTCCTGAAGGCTGATCATCGACTAAACGCACCGCCGGCGGGCTATGTTCCCGATCGCTAATGTTCGCCGGTGTCGATCTGAGGAGGAGATTCCGCGCGCGCCTCAGACATGATGCCGAACTCGCCCGAGAGCGGGTTCAGGCGGCCTCAGCGCGCCGTTGATCGAGGTGGTGATGCCAGAGGAATGCCAGTGCAACCCCACCGCGCCGAGGAACCACAAGACATCGCAAGCCGCCCGAGCAGCTTGTCGCGGCCATAGGGGTGGATGATGGCTTGCACAACAACGTGGCCGGCTGCGTCATGCGCTCGCTCTCAGCGATTGCAAAGCCCGGCTTCTCCCTCTCCCACAAGGAGAAGGAGAAGCCGGGCTGAATGTCCCTGTCACCGTTCGCAGATGCGGATCTTCTCGATCACGCGGTGGTGGTGGCGCCAGTGCTTGCGGTACTCGGTCCAGCAATGGCGGTTGTGGCGCATTGCGTAGCGCGGCCTGTAGCCATTGTCGTAGACGTCATACCGGTAGTGAGGGCGATAGACGTAAGGATCGCCGTAGTAGGGGCCATAGTCGCCGTAATAGTCGTCATAAGTTGGGCCGATGCCAATACCCAGCCGCAGGCTGTCGGCACTGGCCGGACCGACCATGGCCGCCGCCGACGCAATCGCGATGACGGAGGCGAGCAGGAGCTTTTTCATGACTACCTCCTTTTCCAGGTTGATCTAACAAAACCCCTGAGGCGCGGTGCTGTTCCGATAAAAATCGGTTGGCCTGACGCCAGGCCGCAAAGGCGCCACCTCCCGCCGGGCCGCAAAACCCGCGAGCACCGCTTCATGGCGGCAAGCGTCCCACCTCATGAGGGGCGCTTTCCGGAACCATCGCGCTCAGCCCGGGTTCCTTCTCAGCGGGCCGCGTCAGCCGGACCTGGTGGCAGAGAGAACAGCGTGGTTTCTCCGGCTTCTTACCCTGGCCAACGAAATGGCAGTCGAGCTCTTGTCCCACCCGGCCCGCTCCGGGCAAAGGGCAATCGATGGCGAAGCGCGCAAATCTCGACACCGCCGTCCCACGCAAAGGGATGCCCAGTCCGCGCCTGAGCAAGGCCGAATTCAAGAATCGCTATCGCGGACAGTTTTATGACCCGGCATTCGCTTCGGCGGCGCAAGCGGTCGATACCCTGTGCGAGATCGCCTGGCAGGCCTACAAGGACGAGCGCAAGAGCCCGATCACCCGCAAGGCCGGCAAGGGTTTTCACGATCCGGACTATGAGCTGTCGGTGGAGTGGATCGCCGCCAGCGAGGCCTTGAAGGCGGCGCAGCAGCGATACGAGGACGGGTCGTCGCCGGCGCGCATCCTGCTCATCAACGGCTCCTCGCGCAGCGAGCATACCTGTCCGGGCGAGATGTCCAAGAGCTTTCGCCTTGTCGAGATCGCGCGCCGGGCCATAGAGGGAAAGCCCGGCTTTTCGGTCGGCGTTCTCGACCTCTCGCGCATCGCCTCGGAATTTGGCCGTGCGATCCACCCCTGCAAGGCATGCTTCTCGACCGCGGCGGCACTTTGCCATTGGCCGTGCTCCTGCTATCCGAACCACTCGCTCGGCCAGATTCATGACTGGATGAACGACATCTATCCGCTTTGGGTCGAGGCCCACGGCATCATGATCGTCACCCCGGTCAACTGGTACCAGACGTCGTCGCCGGTGAAGCTGATGATGGATCGCCTGGTCTGCGCCGATGGCGGCAATCCCGATCCCTCGCTGACGCAGGGCAAGGACGCCGCTCTGGCGAAACGTGCCGAGCTCGCCGGATGGGACTATCCGCGCCATCTGGCCGGCCGTCTGTTCTCGGTAGTCGTCCACGGCGATACCGAAGGTGCCGAAAACGCCCGCCGCGGACTTGCCGACTGGTTGCGCTCGATGAAGCTGGAGCCGGCTGGCGAGAAGGCAGAGCTCGACCGCTATATCGGCTACTGGCAGCCCTATGCGACCAGCCACCGTGATCTCGATGCCGACCGTGCCGTGCAGAGCGAGGTGCGCGCCGCCGCGCTCGCGCTGGCGGAGGCCGTCGCGAAACGGCGAACGGGTCTCCTGCCGTCGATCGGGACGGACCTCGTCGATCCGCGTCCGAAGTAACTCTTTGCCTCCCGCGGCACCATCTTCCCTTCGACGGCTCAAGCATTTCCGGGGCAGGTTTCGAGCGGGACCATCGGCTGTATGCGCAAAACACTATATGATTGCGCCGCAGGGTGAATTTGCCGACGGACGCCGATGCCGATCTTTTCAGTCAAGCACACGACCGTCTATCGCTATAGCCAGCCGGTGAGTTTTGGCGAGCACCGGCTGATGTTCAGGCCGCGCGACAGTTTCGACCAGCGGCTTCTCGACCACGCTTTGTCGGTCGACCCCGAGCCGAAGGAGGTACGCTGGATCCACGACGTTTTTGGCAACTGTGTTGCGGTGATCGAATTCACGGGTTCGGCCAATGAACTCCATTTCTCGACGGACATTCGGCTCGATCACACGCCCCAGCACGCGCCCGATTTCCGCATCGATGAAGCCGCGCTGAATTATCCGTTCTCTTACGATTCCGACGAAGCGGCCGACCTCGCGCAGACGATTGAGCGCCATCATCCCGACGAGGGTGACGAGGTCGGCAAATGGGCCCGCCAGTTCGTCGGCGCCGCTGGCCACACCGAAACCGGAAAGCTGTTGATGACGCTCTGCTACGCCATCCACGAGAGCTTCGTGTACTCCCGTCGCTTCGAAACCGGGACGCAACCGCCGCTCATGACGCTGCACCTGCGCAAGGGCACATGCCGGGACTTTGCGCTGTTCATGATGGAAGCGGTTCGCTCGCTCGGCTTTGCCGCCCGCTTCGTGACCGGCTACGTCTATGTGCCGGGCCGCGACAGCGCCGAGGTGCGCGGCGGCGGCTCGACGCATGCCTGGTGCCAGGTCTACCTGCCCGGGGCCGGCTGGATCGAGTTCGATCCGACCAACGGAATAGTCGGCAACCGGGATCTGATCAGGGTTGCCGTGGCCAGGCACCCCCGGCAAGCCATCCCTCTTTCGGGAAGCTATTCCGGCAGCGCTTCGAGTTTCCTCGACATGACCGTTGAGGTGAAGGTGGCGAAGGAAACCGGCGGCGACAGGAATTAGTTGCGTCTTTGCGGCGCGACCGGTCCGCGCTTGAAGCGCAGCAACGACGACACCGCGGTCCACGTTGAGCCCCGCCTTGCCGCCTGGCGGTATGCACACGCCATTTTCCCGGAACCGCTCGATCTGTTCCGGCGTTGCTGGCCCGAACGAAACGCGCGTCAGCCAGCTATGCCGAGCGCGGTGGACGTTTGCGAATGACCGTTTCGCCCCACCGGAATGATGGCGAGCGTCGCTGTGCCAAGAGGAACGGGATAGCTATCAGGCTGGTCGAGGAAGGCCCACCCCTATGAAACCGATGACCGAAGAGCATCTTGCGGTTCTGCGCAGGCACATGATCGAGATGATTGCGATCCATGCCGACCTGACAAGCGAAGAACTCGGCAAAGCAACGCTCGACGAGCGGGTCTTGGCATCGATGGGGCAGGTGCCGCGACATCTCTTCGTGCCATCATCGGTCGCGCCCTATGCCTATCAGGACATGCCGCTGCCGATCGGATTCGGCAAGACCGTCTCGCAGCCCTTCATGGTCGCGCTGATGACCGATCTGCTCGCTCCCGAGCCGCACGAGTCAGTGCTCGAGATCGGAACCGGCCTTGGCTATCAGACCGCAATCCTCGCTGAACTCGCCGGACAAGTTTGGAGTGTTGAAATCATCGAGGAATTCGCAAGCCATGCCGAGGCTCTGCTGCAGGACCTTGGCTTCTCCAATGTCGCCATTCGTGTCGGAGACGGGTCTCGCGGCTGGCCCGAGCACGCCCCATTCGACAAGATCCTGGTTAGCGTGGCGGCTGAGCGGGCGCCGCCGGCTTTGCTGAGCCAGCTCACGCCGGCGGGTCGTCTGGTCCTGTCTTTGGAGTCAGAGGAAGGACAGTTTCTGACCGTCATCGACAAGGACGCGGCAGGGCAGATCAAGACCCGGAAACTCATCCCGGTTCGGTTCAGCCGGCTCGAAACCGTCTGAGGTCTCACAATTGGCGCGGCCAGCACACACCGGCTGAACTGATCTGGAAGAAGGACAGCCGCGCACCGGTCGTCGCCAAGATGCGCTTCGGGTCAGAAACCGCCGTTCGCCAATGTCCGGTTCTCACCCGGCAGGTGGGAAAAGTACAGGTGGCACAAGTCCGTTTCCTATGAGGCTGTCGCGTCAATATCGATCAGTAGACATGACGCCAATTTACTCAATTGAGTGGGGCTGACTACGCTCTATTTGGTACTCACCATGCTGGATCGACTTTGTTAGGCTCACGTGGTGGTTGCGGTATCCGTAAGCGCGGTGCGCGGGTCGCGCGCGGCCAGTGAGGCATGGAGATCCAGCCATGGATCCTATCCAGAGGCCCAAAGCGGACCACGGTCCAGCATTTCCCGAGGGTGACCGACAAGTCTCAACCATGGCGACCTCGTCTCATGGCTCCCGCAAAAGGTCGCGCGGCGCCGCGATGAGCCTCATCCCCCTCTGTCTCATCCTGCTATGCAGCGCCCCGGCAAGAGGTCAGTCAGGGACTGACGACAGGCTCGGCCCTCAAGACACTGTTGAGGTGAATGTTGCGGGGTGGGGCGTCTTCCGCGCGGGCGTCGCGGGCGCGGAGCTCAACGGTGCCTTTACGATCGATGCGGCCGGGACGCTGCATCTTCCGGTCATTGGGCAGGTAGTGGCTGCGGGTCTGCGTGAGAATGACCTGGCAAAACTGATTGACGATCGGCTGCAGGCCAGAAGTGGCTTCGACGTGCGTCCCGTCACGACCGTCCAGCGCCGACGATCGCGAGCAGCGGCGCCGGTCGATCTCGAAGCGGCGAAGAATCGATCGCTTCAGGAAACCAATGCACCCGCGCGAACCGGTCAAGCGGCGCAAGCCTTTGCTGGCGAGCAGCATGCGTTGGTCGCACGTGCTGACACCGGCTTGCCGGCGCGTGTGGTCGCAGACGCCCCGGTTCTTCAAGGGCGGGCCTTTGAAGAGCAGCAGAAACGAGCCGAACGGCTGGCGGGGGATCTGGAACTGGCGCAGAGCGAAGTAGAAAGCCTGCAGGAGAAAGCCGTTCTCGCGAACCGCGAAAGAGCCGCCGCACTCGGAGCGCAGCAGGCTGCGGAAGCCTCGCTGGCAGCAGCCAGGCGCGCGCTTGACGAGGAGCGGCAGAAGGTCGAGCGGTTGGAAGGCGATCTCGCCGCGGCGCATCAATCTCTCGATGCTGTGACGGCAAGGGGAAAACTGGCGGCGGCTGCGCAAGCCGTCGACATCCAGGGCCGGCAAGTTGCCGAGGCCGCTGCAAAGCGAACCGAGCAAGCGCTCGCACTGGAACGCGAAAGAGCAGATGCCCTCGCCCTCGATCTCAGCGCTGCAAATCAGGATCGCGATGCGGCAAAGGAGGAAGTGGCCCGGCTTTGCGCGGCGTTGGAGCAACAACGCGAAAGGGCCGTTGGCCTGGCCCGCAACCTCACCGCGGCGCGCAACAAGATCGACGTCCTGAAAGCTCCCGATGCGCCTCGCGCCCAGCGCGTCGAGCCCGCTCCCAAAGCACGCGACGCTGATGGAGCTGGTCCACGCCTTGCAGGGAAGCGGGCTCGTTCAGTCCGTGCGCCCGACGAGCACGAGATCCGAAAAGTGGCCGCCCGCAAGTCACGGCAACCGGTTCCGGTGGCGACGATTCCGCTTCCCGCCGCGTTGCTGCCGACGCGGGCGCCGTTGCGCTCGGCGTCAGGATTATGGTGATGCGCCGGTATCTGGCTACCGCATTGGCGATCGCAGTTGCGATCGGGCCTGCTTCGGCTGTTGACGTGGGCGTTGGAGGCACGGTCGGCGGTATCGGGGTCGGTGTTGGTGTGGGCGCTGGCTCGGACGGCGCCTCCGTTGGAGTTGGCACCAGCGTCGACGGGCTGGGAGGAGCAGATGTTGGAGGGTCGCTCGGCACAAGCAACGGATCGCTCGGCGCCGACGTTGGGGCGGGCGCCAGCCTCGGCGGCGTAAGCGGCGGCGTTTCGGCTGGCGTCGACGCGGGAGACCAATCAGTTGATGGCCCAGCGGGCACCGCCGGAGCGAGCACTGCTTTGGGGAGTACCACAGGGACGGCGGGTGCCGTTGCCGGCAAGAAGAAGGCTGCCATTGTCGTGCCCAGGGGCGCGCGATACGCAATCGTCCTGCCACACAGCCTTTGGCCCTCCAGAGGTGGTCGCGACACGCTCGGGCAAAGCAAAAAAGGCTATCCCGTACTGCAGCCTCTGGCGCCGCTGAAGGTGATACCCGGCACCCCGCCGGCCGTGGTTCGCGTCTGCCGCCAGGCGATCAAATCGGCTGCGGTGCCGCTTGGTGCCGTGCGCGTGCACGCAGCCAGCGCAGGTCCCTTGCGCCGGCATCGTCTCGGCGCGCTCACCGCACCGATTGAGGTGCGCATAGACTATGCAAGACAAGGTGGCATCGAGGTCCGGCAAGCGCGGGTAGGATGCCGCCTCGACCCGGCGGGCAGGGTCGTCGCGGTGAAATAGGCTTGTTGGATTTGGCGGGTGTGCCAAGTCTCGATGAAACGGACGTCTGGAGCGCCCCTGGTCCTGCCTGGGTCATTGGATGACCTTCGCCACCCGTCCTAGCTCCCGATCACCCGTAGCACCGTCTTCTCCATCACCGGTTCCAGCGATTCCGCGAACGGCGTCGCCAGGTGATGGCGATCGCGGTAGGCGAGCTTGCCGTTGATGAAGACGTGACAGGTGGTGCTGTCGCAGAACTGGCTGGTCAGGTCGACATAGGTGGCGCCGGGCACGCTGCGCACGACATCGCGCTCCGCCGCGGCGATGTCGTCGTTCGCCGCCATGTTCCTAGGCGTATCGCAGACCTCAGGTGCCTGCCCGCGCCACAAGGCCCGTGCCACGCATTTGTCGACATAGTTTCCATTATAGGGCACGTCCCTGATCACCGCGACCTTGATCCCGGCCCGGCTGAATGCCGCGAGCGTCCAGTGCAGGCCGGCCCTCCATTCCTCGTTCCAATCGGCGTGCCTCAGTTCCTCGGGCGATTCCTTCATCACGTTGCCGATCGAGAATTCCGAGATCACCACCATGCGCGGATGCAGCGCGATGATGTCCTTGACCGATTGCTCCCGCCACCGGTCGCATTCGGTGTAGTCGCGCTTCAGCCGCCAGTTCCAGGTCGTGACCCGTGAGGCTCGGCAGGAGGATTTGAGATAGGTGACGACGCGGTAGTTGTTCTTGCTTGCCGCCTCGATCAGCGGCGTCGACCAATGGTCGGCATGCGAGTCGCCGAACAGCACGACCGAACCCTCGGCATCCTTGGCACCGAACACGCAGGGCTTGGGCTTGACGGTCTCGAAATCGAGCACGCAGCCGCCCTTGGCGCGCGCGGTCGAAGGGCGCGCCGCGCTTTCGGCGATGACGCGCTGTTCGGGGTCGAGATCATGCACGGCCAGCCGCGCATTGGCGTAGGCCGCCGCAACGCCGGTGCCGGTCAGGAGGACGGCCGGCACCAGCGCGCGCGCCGCATTGGCCATAAGCCAGCCATTGCGGCGTATAGGGTTCTCGATGACGTGATAGGTGAAGGCCGACAGCACCAGCGTCAGCGCCAGGCAGACAAGGCGCTGCACGGTGGAAAGTTCCGCGGTGAGCATGCCGGCATAGACGATGACCGGCCAGTGCCAGAGATAGAGCGAATAGGAAAGCTTGCCGCCCCACTGCAAGGGCGGCAGCGCGAGCACGGCGCTGGGGCCATTGCTCGCGCCGGCCGCTCCCGCCAGCAGCATGAGGACGGCGCCGGTCACCGGCACCAAAGCCAGCAGACCGGGGAAGGGGGCATCCTCGCTGAAAGAAAGATAGGAGATCGCAATCAGCGCCAGCCCGAGCCAGGCCATGGTGGCGCTCAGGCCGCGGCGCTCGCGCCACAATGTCGCCGGGGCTAGCGTGGCCAGCCCGCCGGCGGCGAACTCCCAGGCCCTGAGCGGCGAGAAATAGAAGGCCCAGGGCTGGGCGACCGTGGTCAGCCAGGCGCAGACAGCAAACGACACCAGACCGGCAAACCCGATCACCAGGATCACCGCCCGCTTGCCGGGCTTCAGCCACGCGGCAAGCACCAGCAGCGCCGGCCAGGCCAGATAGAACTGCTCCTCGACCGACAGCGACCAGAAATGGATGAACGGGTTGTTGGCGGCGTCGGACGCGAAATAGTCGAACGACCAGCGGATCAGCCACAGATTGATCATGTAGGCCGACGCGAACATGGCGCCCTTGGAATAGAGCGACTGCTCCTCCGGCGACAGGATGAAGGCGCCGGCCACCAGCGTCGCGAGGATGACGAACAGCGAAGCCGGCAGCAGCCTGCGCGCGCGCCGGGCGTAGAAGCGCCAGAGGTCGAGCCGCCCGGTCTCGTTGATCTCGGTGACGAGATGACGCGTGATCAGGTAGCCCGAAATGACGAAGAAGATGTCGACACCGGTGAAGCCGCCGGGGAGCGCGGTGAGCCCGAAATGATAAGCGATGACGCCGGCCACTGCCAGCGCGCGCAAGCCCTCGATGTCGGGCCGGAACGATGCCGAGGCCGGGAATTGTGCTGTCAAGACGACGCCTCGTGCTGGTCGTTGGCAGCCCACCCACGGGCGAGACTCGACCCTGAGCGCGGATATCGCAATGCAACATATTTAACGCGGTGCAACATAAGTGGAGATCAGCGTCCTTCTCCCGCTCACGGGGAGAAGGACGCTCTCACCTCCACCTTCGCCAAATCCGACACTCGCGGTCGGCCTGCGCGTTGCCCATGCTTCGCGCATCGTCTATGCACCCTCAGCCAATGCCGGCTGGAACGGAGCCCATCATGACCGACCAAACCATCCTCAAATTCGGCGCCATCGAGCATGCCGAGGCCGGCGACCTGCCGGGCTGGGTCGTCGTCGAGGGCAGGCCGACCATGCAGACCGCCGTGCAGCACACCACCGCCGACGGCAAGGTGATCTCGGGCACCTGGCGCGCCTCGCCAGGCACCTACCATGCCACCTACACCGACTATGAATTCGTGCACATGATCGCCGGCCGCATCATCATCACTCCCGACGGCGGCGCACCTGTGGAGGTCGGGCCGGGCGATGCCTTCGTCGTCGAGGCCGACTTCAAGGGAACCTGGAAGATCATCGAGCCGGTGACCAAGCATTTCGTCGTTCGGGTCGGCTGATGCGGGCGCGTCGCCAGTCATGCGAGAGTGGCGGCGGGTCGGCCAGCGTCGAGCCGGCGCACAGCGCTCTGTACGTTAGGCTGCGCTAAGTAACGTTGTCCGGAAACGTGCGATCTGCTAGCATTTGACCACCGACAAACGGCCCCGAAGTGCCGTGCGTCCGACATCATGCACAACAGAGCAACTCGAACCGGAGAACGGCCATGAAACGGCTTCTGACGGTCGCTGCGCTTTTGGCAGCAGCCAGTTTGATTGAGATGCAAGGCGCAGCCGCCGATGACGCTGCGCTGATCAAGAGCGCCGAGTCAGCCGCGCCGGCTGCAGTGGCCAGCGGCGCCGCGGTCTACGCCATGGACGAGAAGGGCAACATGCGTACCCTGCGCGAGGGCAAAGGCGGCTTCTGGTGCATGCCGGACAACCCGGCCTCGCCTGGCCCGGACCCGATGTGCGGCGACGCCAACTCGATGGAATGGGCGATGGCCTGGCTGCAAAAGAAGGATCCGCCCAAGGGCAAGGTCGGCTTCATGTACATGCTGTCCGGCGGCACCGACGGCAGCAACACCGATCCCTATGCGACAGCGCCCACGGAAGGCAACAACTGGGTCGAGACCGGTCCGCATGTGATGATCGTCAACGCCATGGACATGATGGCGGGCTATCCGACGGACGCAAAGCCCGACACGTCCAAGCCCTATGTCATGTGGCCGGGCACACCCTACGCCCATCTCATGATCCCGGTTAAGTAGCTGGAACGAGAGCGCACGGGCGCTCCGTCCTCACAACAATGGCGGGTATCTCCGCCCGCCATCCGAACCGCCAACTGTAGAGGCCGTGAGCGTTGGCATCTCGGCCGCCGCCGCAACTTCGGCGCCGCCTACGGCTATTGCGACAACGCCCTGCAACATAAGCGCAATCTGCGCGTTTGCTAATCCACAGAGAGGCAGTCATCAGGGTGGCCGCGCCGTGCGTTGCACGCCGGCGAAATATCGCTGATCATGCTCCTCGTTGGGCGGAGGCATCAGGTGAATCGGCAAAACGGCACGCGCCCGTCGGGATCCGGGCTGGTTGGTCTTCTGGCTGCGTCGAGGGCGCATCCGCGCACAGCGCTGCCCACGGTCGCGACGGTGGTCACGACAGTGGCGGCGCTCTACTTCGGCCGCGAGGTGTTCCTGCCGATCGCCGTCGCCCTGCTTTTGACCTTCGCCCTGGCGCCCCTGGTCTCCGCGCTGAAGCGCGTTGGCATTCCGCGCCTTCCGGCCGTCATCGCCAGCGTGCTCGGCGCCTTCGCGGCGCTTGCCATGTTCTCCTTTGTCGTCGCCACGCAGGTCAGCGATCTCGCCCAGAACATTCCCGTCTACCAGATCAACATCCTGACCAAGATCCGCGCGCTGAAGGAAACCGGCCTCGGCGGCGGCATCATCGCCAGGCTGAGCGGAGTGATCGAGCGCGTCGGCCAGGAGATCGAGCGCCAGGAGCCGCAACTGCCCTCGGCGACCGAGACGCCCAAACGCGATCCGATCC
>NZ_RZOF01000158.1:0-13292 GCF_003998955.1 Mesorhizobium sp. M4B.F.Ca.ET.017.02.2.1
GAAATACACCGAGGACAAGGCAACCGTCGTCCTCATCACCGACGGGCTCGAGACCTGCGGCGGCGACCCTTGCGCGCTGGGCAAGGAACTGGAGGCTTCCGGCGTCGACTTCACCGCCGATGTCGTCGGCTTCGGCCTGACCGCCGACGAGGGCAAGCAGATCGCCTGCCTCGCCGAGAACACCGGCGGCAAGTATATCCAGGCCTCGGATGAAAAGGCGCTGCAGGAAGCGCTGGTCGAGACCGTGGCGGCGCCGGCCCCGGCACCTGCCCCCGAACCTGCTCCGGCCCCCGCGCCGGCGCCTGAGCCCGCCAAGCCGGAATTCAATTTCATGCCGAGCGTCGTCCTGGCCGAAGGCGGCCCGGATGTCAGCGACAACAGCAATGCCTGGGAGATCTACAAGGCCAACGCTGACGGCACGCGCGGCGATCAGGTCATGACCGAGTATGGCGAGCTCAAGACCAGTCTCGAGCCGGGCGACTACATCGTCGTCGGTCGCGCCGACGAGGCCAAGGTCGAGCAGAAGCTCAAGGTCGAGGCCGGCCAGGTCTACAAGCCGCTGTTCACGCTGAATGCCGGCACGCTGGTCATTCATCCGCACGCCAGCCAGGGCGCCGAGATCAGCGGCGAGGCCCGCGTCGACTTCGCCTATCCGGGCGGCAGCACCACCCATTATGGCGACGCCAAAGCCACAGTGCCGGCGGGCGAGCAGAAGGTGACAGTGCAGATCGGCGCCGGCACGGTGACCGAGACCGTTCAGCTGGCCGCCGGGCAGACCGTCGAAAAGGATATCGTCGTCGGCGTCGGCCATGCCGTGCTCAATGCCTACTACACGGCGGGCGGCGACAAGGCGGATAATTCGGGCATGGGCTTCGAGATCGTCAAGGCCAAGAAAAAGATCGACGGCACGCGGGAAAGCGTCGAGCACTCCTACGGACCGGACAGCAAGTTCTGGCTGCCGCCGGATGACTATGTCGCGATCACCACCTTCGATATCGCCGTGGTCGAGCAGCCCTTCAGCATCAAGGCCGGCGACAACCAGGACGTCAAGGTGACGCTCGACGCCGGCGTGCTGGCGATGTCGGCGCCCGGCGCCTATTCGATCGAAGTGCTTTCGTCGAAGAAGGACATCGAGGGCAAGCGCAAGTCGCTTGGGCTAAGCTATGGTGACAGCTGACAGCAGACCATTCCGGCGGGCGACTATGTCGTCGTGCGCCACGCCTCCGACCAGGGCCAGGACAAGGAGACGCCGGTGACGGTGAAGGCCGGCGAACGCGCCGAGGTTACCGTCCAGTAGGTAGCGCTTCCGTCTTCTGGAGAAAAAGGGGCGGCCGATGAGCCGCCCCTTTTTCTTGGATGGAATTGCCGACTCAGGCGTTCCCGAACGCCGCGGCGCCGTGATCGGCGCGGCCGACGAGTTGCCGGAACCCGGCGAACAGCTCGCGGCCGAAGCCGAACTCGTTGCCGATGAGATCGGCATCCGCCGTGCGCCGCAGCGCGAATTCCGCGCCCGGCACCAGCACTTCCAGCGTGCCGGCATCGGCGTCGAGCCGGATGATGTCGCCGTCATGGATCCTGGCGATCGGGCCGTCCTCGACCGCTTCCGGCGTGACATGGATCGCCGCAGGCACCTTGCCGGACGCGCCCGACATGCGCCCATCGGTCACCAGCGCCACGCGCTGGCCGCGATCCTGCAGGATGCCGAGCACGGTGGTCAGCTTGTGCAGTTCCGGCATGCCGTTGGCTTTCGGCCCCTGGAAGCGGATGACGGCGATGAAATCGCCGGTCAGCGTGCCGGCCTTGAAGGCCTCGTTCAGCCCTTGCTGGCTGTCGAACACTTTTGCGGGCGCCTCGATGACGCGTCGCTCCGGCTTCACGGCGGAGGTCTTGATGACGGCATGGCCGAGATTGCCGCCAAGCACCTTCAGGCCGCCGGTCGGCTGGAACGCCTTCTTGAAAGGCGCCAGCACCTTCTCGTCGCCGCTTTCCAGCGGCGAGGCCTCACGCACCACGCCGCCATCGGCGCCGAGCCTGGCCTCGACCGCATAGGGGCGCAACCCTTCGCCCCACACCGTCTGCACGTCCTCGTGCAATATGCCCTCGTCGAGCAGTTCGCGGATCAGGAAGCCGAGCCCGCCGGCGGCGTGGAAATGGTTCACGTCGGCAAGCCCGTTTGGATAGACGCGGGCCAGCAGCGGCACCGCTTCCGACAGGTCCGAAATGTCCTGCCAGGTCAGCGCGATCCCGGCGGCGGCGGCCATCGCGATCAAGTGGATCGTGTGGTTGGTCGAGCCGCCGGTCGCATGCAGGCCGACGACGCCGTTGACGATCGAGCGCTCGTCGATCATGCGGCCGACCGGCGTGTAGTCGTTGCCGAGCGCGGTGATCGACAGCGCGCGCCTTGCCGCTTCCCTGGTCAGCGCGTCGCGCAGCGGCGTGCCCGGATTGACGAAGGAGGCGCCCGGCGTGTGCAGGCCCATGATCTCCATCAGCATCTGGTTGGAGTTGGCGGTGCCATAGAAGGTGCAGGTGCCCGGCCCGTGGTAGGATTTGGACTCCGCCTCGAGCAACTCGGCCCGTCCCGCCTTGCCCTCGGCGTAGAGCTGGCGGACCTTGGCCTTCTCGTCATTCGGCAGGCCGGTGGTCATCGGCCCGGCCGGCACGAACACCGCCGGCAGATGGCCGAAGGTGAGCGCGGCGATCACCAGCCCCGGCACGATCTTGTCGCAGACGCCGAGGAAGACGGCGGCGTCGAACATGTTGTGCGACAGCCCGATCGCCGCCGCCATGGCGATCACGTCGCGCGAGAACAGCGACAGCTCCATGCCGGGCTGGCCCTGCGTGACACCGTCGCACATCGCCGGCACGCCGCCGGCCACCTGCGCGATGCCGCCCGCCTCGCGCGCCGCTTCCTTGATCAGTGCCGGATAGGTCTCGAAGGGCTGATGCGCCGACAGCATGTCATTGTAGGAGGTGATGATGCCGAGGTTGGGCACCCGGTCGCCGCCGAGCGCGACCTTCTCGGAAGGGCTGCAGACGGCAAAGCCGTGGGCGAGGTTGCCGCACGACAGCACGGCCCGGTTGGCGCTGCGGCCGGAGGCTTCTGCGATGCGGCCGAGATAGGCCTCGCGGCCGGCCTTCGAGCGTTGGCGGATGCGCTCGGTGATGGCTTCGATGTCGCGTCTGGCGGTCATGGCAACGGTCCTTTCAGGCGGGGTCCCTGAACTTTCCGGCAGCCGGGACCCTCGGTATGGTCAAAATCAGGGCGCCCAGAAAACCTCGACGGTTCTGGGTGCCGCATCGATCACGGCGCGGATGGGCTTTCGCTTTCCCGGCGCCATCGCATCTTCGAAGGCACTGCGTTTTTCCGCGCCCTCGATGTGCAGGGCGATGAAGCCGGCGGCGATGATCCTTGCCATCGACAGCGTCAGCCGGGGCTCGCCGGCGCTTGCCGCGTGCACCGGCAGCACGATCCTTTGCGAGGACGGATCGAGCAGTCGTGGCAGGTCGTCGGCGTCGGGAAAGAACGAGGCGGTGTGGCCGTCACCGCCCATCCCGAGCACGACCGCGTCGAGCGGCCAGGGCAGCGATGTCAGCGCCTCGTTGTCGGACAGCGCCGCATCCTCGATGCTTGCCGCTTCATGATAGAGCGGCACGAAGCGGGCGGCAGCCGCGGCGTTCTGCAACAGATTTGCGGCCACCAGCCCGGCATTCGAGCGCGGCGAGGAGGCCGGCACGAAACGCTCGTCGACCAGCGTCACCGTGACCTTGTCCCAGGCGATCGGGGTCTTCGACAGCGCCGCGAAGAACTTCGCCGGCGTCGTGCCGCCGGAAACGGCAAGCAGCGCCGTGCCGCGCTCGCTGATCGCCTTGGTCAGCCGCGCCGCGACATGGCCGGCAAGTGCTACCGCCAGCTGCTCGCGATCGGCGAAGCCATTCCAGTTGTAGGCGCCGCTCAATTGCTCTCGTGCCATGTCCGCCCATCGCGTTCGATCAGCGCGATCGAGGCCGACGGCCCCCATGTGCCGGCCGTATAGCCTTGCGCCTCCTGCCTGGCATTTTCCCAGGCGTTCTGGATCGGATCGATCCATTTCCAGGCCGCCTCGACTTCGTCGCGGCGCATGAACAGCGTCTGGTTGCCGCGCACCACGTCCATGATCAGCCGCTCATAGGCATCCGGCGCGCGCCCGTCGAAGGATTGCGCGAAGCTCATGTCGAGCGGGATCTGGCGCAGCCGCATGCCGCCCGGGCCCGGATCCTTGATCATGATGAACTGCTTGACGCCCTCATCCGGCTGCAGCCGGATCACCAACTGGTTGGCGAAGATCGGCCCGGCGCTGTCGCCGAAGATCGAGTGCGGGATCGGCTTGAACTCGATGACGATTTCCGAGACGCGGGTCGCCAGCCTTTTGCCGGTCCTGAGGTAGAACGGGACGCCGGCCCAGCGCCAGTTGGCGATCTCGGCCTTGATGGCGACGAAGGTCTCGGTGTTGCTGTCCTTGCCGAGTTCCTCGACATAGCCTTTCACCGGCCCTCCGGCGGATGCCCCGGCGCGATACTGGCCGCGCACCGTGTGCTTCGGCGCCTCGTTGCCGTTGATGCGCTTCAGCGCCCTGAGCACCTTCAGCTTCTCGTCGCGCACGGCGTCCGCGTCCATCGAGGACGGCGCCTCCATGGCGACGAGGCACAGAAGCTGCAGCATGTGGTTCTGCACCATGTCGCGCAGCGCGCCGGCCTTGTCGTAATAGGTGACGCGGTCCTCGAGGCCGACGGTCTCGGCGACCGTGATCTGCACGTGGTCGACATTGGCCGAGTTCCACAACGGCTCGTAGAGCGCGTTGGCGAAGCGCAGCGCCATCAGGTTCTGCACCGTCTCCTTGCCGAGATAGTGGTCGATGCGGAAGATCTGGCTTTCGTGGAAGTCGTCGCCGACAAGGTCGTTGAGCGCGCGCGCCGAGGCGAGGTCGCGGCCGATCGGCTTCTCCAGCACGATGCGCGAATTCGGCGTGATCAGATTGTGTTCCTTGAGCTTGTGCGAGATGTCGCCGAACAGCGCCGGCGCTACGGCCAGGTAGAAGGCGCGGATGCGGTCGCTGTCGCCGATCGCCTTCTTCAGCTTGTCGAAGCCGGCGCCGGTAGTCGCGTCGGCCGAGACATAGGAGAGCCGGGCGAGGAACGTCTCCAGCTCCTTCGGATCGATGTCGGCGGGCTTCACGTGGTCCGAGATCGCCTGCTTGGCGAATGCCTGGAACTCGGCGTCGGTCATCTTGGAACGCGACGTGCCGATGATCCTGGTCGGCTCGGAAAACTGATGGTCGCGCTGGCGATGATAGAGCGAAGGCAGGAGCTTGCGTTCCGACAGGTCGCCGGTGCCGCCGAAAATGATGAAGTCGAAAGGATCGACGGGGATGATCTGGCTGGTCATGGTCTGTCCGTTTTGACGCCGCGCTCAGGTACGAGGCTGATATATTCTAATCGATTTAAATATTCCAGTGCCATGGTGTCACAGGTGAGAACCGGTCGCTGGTTGTCGATTGGGTTCATGTGTGCCCTTGACACTGACGTAGCCCGGGGGCTTCTCGGCAAGCGGTGGTTCCGGGGGAGCTTTCGCAGGTGCAGCATAGAGCGGGATCGCGGCGAAAGCCAAAGGAGAAATGCCTTGCTTCGGAATGATCTTCAATGAGCGAAAAAGGCACGCGTCTGGAAAACAAGGTCGCCATCATCACCGGGGCCGCATCTGGCTTTGGCGAGGGCATGGCCAAGCGCTTTGCCGAGGAGGGCGCCAGGATTGTCGTCGCCGACCTCAATGCCAAGGGCGCCGAGCGCGTGGCCGGCGAGATCGGCGACAAAGCGATCTGGACCCAGACCGACGTATCGCAGCGCTCCGAATTCGACGAGATGGTCTATGCCGCCACGAGCGCCTTCGGCCGCATCGACATCATGGTCAACAATGCCGGCTATACGCACCGCAACGGCGACATGCTCGACGTCGACGAGACGACCTTCGATCTGATCACAGCCGTCAACATGAAGGCGATCTACCACGCGGCGCGCGCGGTGGTGCCGATCATGGAGCGGCAGGGCGGCGGCGTCATCCTTACCACCGCTTCGACCGCCGGCCTGAGGCCGAGGCCCGGCCTCACCTGGTACAATGCCTCGAAAGGCTGGGCGATCACCGCCACCAAGTCGATGGCGGTCGAGCTGGCGCCGAAAAACATCCGCGTCAACTGCCTCTGCCCGGTCGCCGGCGAGACCGGCATGCTGGAGAAGTTCATGGGCGCCGACACGCCGGAAATCCGCGAGAGGTTCCGCGCCTCGATCCCGCTCGGCCGCCTCTTGACGCCGCTCGACATCGCCAATGCAGCACTTTGGCTCGCCTCCGACGAAGCCGCTTTCATCACCGGCGTGGCGCTCGAGGTCGACGGCGGGCGCTGCATCTGAACGGCGGGCCTGAATTGACGAGCCGCCCGGGAACTGCATAAGGCTTCTCGAGGAAGCAGGGTGGCCATGCGATGAATGCCCGATTGCGCAAGATTCGCCGGAGCCTGTGGCACCGCCACAAGATCTACAGGGCCAGGCGCGCCCGTTCAAAGAGCAAGGCGACCTTCATCGGCGTCACCGGCAGTTCCGGCAAGTCGACGGCGGCGGCGTTGCTCGGCCATATATTGGCCAGCCATGGCCCGGTCTACACGCAGGTTCTCGCCAACGCCATCGATGCGCTGGCCAGCACGCTCTACAAGCGTATGTGGAAATCGGGCAAGGTCGATCACGTCGTGTTCGAGGCAGGCGCCTATGGCGTCGACACCATCAGGCCGATGGCGGAACTGCTCAAGCCGCATGTGGCTGTCGTTACCATGGTCCGCCTCGAACATTTGGCCAGTTTCAGGACCCTGGAGAACGTCGCCCTGGAAAAGCGCGCCCTGGTCGATGCGCTGCCACCGGGCGGTCTTGCCGTGCTCAACGCCGACGATCCGCATGTGCTCGGCATGGCTTCGGGCACCAGGCATCGCGTCGTCACCTTCGGCCGGACGGAAGATGCGGATTATCGTGTCACCGACACGCAGGCCGCCTATCCTGAAACGCTGAGCCTCAAGGTCCGGTGGCGTGGCGGCACGCTCGACCTGAAGACGCTGTTTCCGGCCGAGTATCTATGGCTGCCGACGGCGGCGGCTGTCGCCACCGCGCTGGAGCTCGGCGTGCCGCCCGAAAAAGTCGCGGCGCGCGTGGCGACGTTTCGGCCCTTGGTCAATCGCTGCCAGGTGCTCGTCATTGAGGACGGTCCGCACTTCCTGGTCGACACCGCCAAGGCCCCCTGGCATTCGATCAACCTCGCCATCGACATGGTGGCCAAGGCCAAGGTCGCCTCAAAACGCATCGTTCTCGGCCAGATTTCGGATTATGTGGGTTCGACCAGAAAGTACCGTGACGCCTACAACACCGCGCGCGAGGTCGCTGGCCAGGTGATCTATGTCGGCGACAACGCGCATCGCTCGGGCGCCGGCCAGGCCGACCGCGATGGCGGCCGCTTCGTCGAATTGCGAACGCCCAGGGAAGTCTCCGACCACATCAGGAAAACGGCAGTACCGGGCGAACTGATCCTGCTCAAGAGCTCGTCCAACCTTCACCTCGAGAGGGTCGCGCTCGCCTGGACCCACGATGTCAAATGCTGGGTCCCGGTTTGCGGAAAAAGGTCTGGATGCCAGGGATGCGGCCTGTTCGAAGTGCCCTTCGAGCAACATCGCGCCCACGTCAGAAAGCGCAGGCGGGCCCGGCTATGGCAGTGGCTTCGGCTGACCGGCGGCGATGAGGCTCTCAGGCGCCGGTCTTGATGTAGGTTTTGTAGACCCAGCCGCGCTTGCCGTTATAGACGATCTGGCACCACTTCTTGCAGCTTATGACCTGCACCGAGGTCTTCGCGGGCACGGTGACCATGGCCGCCGCTTTCTGTTTCGGGCCGGCTCGCATGGTGACGGCCCGCAGGATGCGTCCGGTACTGGCCGCGCTGGCTTCTTGAGGCTTTGGCTTGGCATCGTCGCCTGCGGATGCCTGCGCGTCCGGCGCCTGCGGGTCCGGCGCGGGAATGGCGGCGGTCTTGGCGCCGTCGGGATCGTCCTTTGCCGGCGCCGCGCTGGGCGCGGCCACCTTGGACAGCAAGGCGGTGGCGTCTGATTGAGGCGCCGGTTCGGCGAATGCCGTGTCGGTTGGCTTGGCGGTCTCTTCGGCCTGTCGGCCTGCCGGCTGATCAGATGGAGCAGGCGCGGGCTCGTTGGACGCGGTCTTGGTGTCCGGTGCGGTCCAGCGCGGGTCGTTGGACGCCAGCGCCGGTATCTTGGCTTCCTTGGCGGCGACGACGGCCGACACCGCGTCGGCTTTGCGCGCCGCCTGCGGCGCCACTGCGATCGCCGTGGCGTTCGCGCTGACGGGCGCGATCTTGGTTGTCTTGACCGGGATTGTCGGGACGCTTTGCGCCGGGCTAGCAATCGCTTGCCGGTCGCTGGCCGGCAGCGCCAGCCACAACGCAATCCCCGCCACGCCGAGCAGGGCCGCGGTGCCGACAGCGGCAATCACCAGATGCGAATTGGACCGCACGCCCTGCCAGAACGTGGGCCGCCTGTCATAGCCGAACTGCATTGCAAAGTGCCGCCGTTCCGGCGTGCCGAAACTGAAGGGCTCGTTCACTCTAACCACCTCCAATAGGTGGGCCGACGTTCTTTCGATCGGTGCCGGAGGTCCGGCGGTGATCGGCATCGGTCCCAAAAACACAAGCGGGCGGGCCCGCGAAAGTCCCCGTCTTACAGCCCAGAACCCGCATCCTTTGCCGGTGATTGTGGCATCAGTGCGCCCTTGCAACGAATTCTGCACCCTTGTTAAGGATTCCGCAACATGTCGCATCGGCACGAACTGCCGAATGGAATCAGGCAGATAGGCCGGAAGCTCCGTTCCGGCCGGTGCTTCCCCTGCGTCAGATCCTGTCGCGCAGGGCGAACCAGCTGAGCGCCAGGAACAGCAAGGGCGCGCGGAAACGCCGGCCGCCGGGGAAGGGCGGGACCTTCAGATCCTCGATCAGCTTCAGCCGGTCGCGGTTGCCGAGCACGGTCTCGGCATAGAGCTTGCCGAAGAAGTTCGACAGCATGACGCCGTGGCCGGAATAGCCGCCGACCGAGATGACATTGGGCATCACTTCGCGCACGAATGGCTTGCGCGGCACGGTGATGCCGACATAGCCGCCCCAGCCATGCGTGATCTCGACATCCTTCAACTCCGGATAGAGTTCCGCGATCTGGCGGCGGATGTGGATGTGGATGTCCTTCGGATCGTTGACCGCGTAGACCTCGCGCCCGCCGAACAGAAGCCGGCCGTCTTTCGACTTGCGGAAGTAGCGCACGACGAAGCGGGAATCGTCGACCGACTCGCCGCCCGGCAGCACGGTCGAGGCCGATCCGAGCGGCACCGTCGCGCCGATGAAGGAGCCGATCGGCATGATGTGCGCGGCGCTCACCGGCTCGAGCGTGCCGCCATAGGCGTTGACGCCGATCAGGCATTTCTCGGCCGTGATCGTGCCTTTCGGCGTCGTCACCCTCACCTTGCCGCCGCCGGAGACGATGCCGGTCGCCGGCGTCCGCTCGAACAGCTGCGCGCCGGCCCCGGCCGCTGCTTTCGCGGTGCCGATCACCAGCTTCAGCGGGTGGATGTGCCCGGTGCCGGTGTCGCGCGTGCCGCCGAAATAGCGCGTCGAGCCCAGCCGCTCTGCGGCTTCCTTCGCGTCCATGAAGGAAATGTGCGGGTAGCCGAAGCGGCTCGCCATGATCTCGGCATGCGCCTTGTAGTCGTCGACATAGCGCTGCTTGTGCGCCACCGACAGCTGGCCAGGCATGTAGTCGATCTCGATCCTGTTGAGGGCGGCAAATTCGAGCAGATGCGCCTTGGCCTCCTCGGCGAGGTCGAACAGCGCCTTGGCGCGGGAAAGGCCGTATTCCGCCTCCATCTCCTCGGCCCAGGCGCGCTGGCCGGTGCCGAGCTGGCCGCCATTGCGCCCCGAAGCGCCGTCGCCGAACCGATGCGCCTCGATGAGCACGACATTGCTGCCGGCCTTCGCCAGATGCGCCGCCGCCGACAGGCCGGTGAAGCCGCCGCCGACGATGACGACATCGCATTGGCGGTCGCCGTCGAGAGCGGGGTATTCGGGCCGTGATCCGGCCGTGTCCTCGTACCAGGACCGGCCGGGGGATACTGGGGATTGGTAGGGCATGGAAACGCCGGTGAATGGTGAATAGTGATGGCAGACGACTGTGAGGAGCGCGTTGGCTGCGTTCACCCGTCCAATATGAAACTACTCACCATTCACTATTCACCATTGACGCAGCGAGGCCGCCGCTCAGACGTTGAGCAGAAGATACTCCCGCTCCCACGGGCTGATCACTTCCATGAAGGTCTCGAACTCGGCCCGCTTGATCGCCGCATAGGTCGCGGTGAAGGACTTGCCGAGGATGGCGCCGAGGTCCTCGTCGGCCTCGAACAGGTCGACGGCCTCGAGCAGGCTGCGCGGCAGGTCGATCTCATCGGCGTTCGCGGTGGTCAGCACCGGGGGCTCGGCCTTGACCTTGTTGATCATGCCGATCAGCCCGCAGGCGAGCGACGCGGCGAGCGCCAAATAGGGGTTGGCGTCGGAGGACGGGATGCGGTTTTCGACGCGCCGCGCCGCCGGATCCGAGCGCGGCACGCGGAAGGCGGTGGTGCGGTTGTCGTAGCCCCATTTGTTGTTGACCGGCGCCGAGGCCGCCTGCGTCAGCCGCCGGTAGGAATTGACATAGGGCGCGAACATCACCAACGCGTTCGGCACATGCTTCTGCATGCCGCCGATGAAGTGGAAGAAATCGTCCGTCTCCGAACCGTCCTCGGCCGAGAAGACGTTCCTGCCGGTCTTCCTGTCGACGATCGACTGATGGATGTGCATCGCCGAGCCCGGCTGGCCCTGGATCGGCTTGGCCATGAAGGTGGCGTAGATCTCGTGCTTGAGCGCTGCCTCGCGGATGGTGCGCTTGAACATGAACACCTGGTCGGCGAGCTCGATCGGGTCGCCGTGGCGCAAATTGATCTCGAGCTGGCCGGCGCCTTCCTCGTGGATCAGCGTGTCGATCTCCAGGCCCTGTCCTTCGGAGAAGTGGTAGATGTCGTCGATCAATTCGTCGAATTCGTTGACGCCGGCGATCGAATAGCCGGCGCCGCCGCCGATCGGCCGTCCCGAGCGCCCGACGGGCGGCGTCAGCGGATAGTCCGGATCGGGGTTCTTGCGAACCAGGTAGAACTCGATCTCGGGCGCCACCACCGGCTTCAGCCCGCGATCGGCGTAGGCGGCGAGCACGCGCTTCAAGACGTTGCGCGGCGTGAACTCGACCGAGCGCCCATCCTGGTGGACGAGGTCGCAGATGACAGCCGCCGTCGGGTCCTCTTCCCACGGCACCACGGTCAGCGTCGAAAGGTCCGGCATCAACTTGAGGTCGCCGTCGTCCTCTGGATAGTGGAAGCCGTTGCCGTCCTCCGGATAGCCGCCGGAAATCGTCGTCATGAACACCGCCGAGGGCAGCGCCAGCGAGGTGTTGGAGGTGAATTTCTTCGACGGCATCATCTTGCCGCGGGCAACGCCGGCCTGGTCGGGCGTGATGCATTCGATGTCTTCGATGCCGCGCCATTCGAGCCAGGCGCTGACTTCCTTCCAGTTCTTTACGCCACGTTGGCTTTTCACGAAGGCAGGCGTGCGGGCGCGTCCTCCGCGGCTCGACGGACGGACTTCCTTTTTTGCAGGCGGCATCAGTCACCAGATTGGGTTGCGGATGGCGAAGTATAGCCGTGGCCGGCGATGGAAGGGAAGGGGAGCCGCTCGACCGGCCGCCGCTGTTGAAATTCGCGGCGGTGAGCTTAGGTTCGACGCCTCGCGAAATGCGACTACCTTACGCGCCGAACGCAGGACAGCCATGACCAGCCATGAACTGACGACGATCGGCTTCGATGCCGACGACACGCTGTGGCAGAACGAGCAGTTCTTCCGCCTCACGGAAAAGCGCTTCGCAGGGCTGCTTGCCGAGCATGGCGAGGCTGATCATGTTTCGGCAAGGCTGCTCGAGGCCGAGCGGCGCAACCTTGCCGTCTACGGTTTCGGCATCAAGGGCTTCACCCTGTCGATGATCGAAACCGCCATCGAGGTCAGCGGTGGCCGCGTGCCGGGGTCGGTCGTCGCCGAGATCCTAGCCGCCGGACGCGAGATGCTCAGTCATCCGATCGAACCGCTGCCGCATGCGCGCGAGACCGTGGAGAAACTGGCCGGCGCCTATCGTCTCGTGCTTATCACCAAGGGCGACCTTTTCGACCAGGAGCGCAAGCTGGCGCAATCGGGCCTCGGCGATCTGTTCGACGCCGTCGAGATCGTCAGCGACAAGAGCGCGGCCACCTATGCCCGTGTCTTCAGTCGCCACGGCGACGGGCCGGGGAAAAGCATGATGGTCGGCAACTCGCTGAAGTCCGACGTCGTGCCGGCCATCGAGGCCGGCGGCTGGGGCGTCCACGTGCCGCACGAGTTGACCTGGGTGCTCGAGCATGTCGAGGCGCCGACGGCCGCGCCGCGTTTTCGCCAGATCGCCGATCTCGGGCAATTGCCTGCGCTGATCGAAGGCATCGTCACGGCTGGCTGAGCCTGTCGAGATTTGCGGCCGGTCGACCCGAATTTCTGGTCAGCCGCGCACGAGCCCGATCAGCCGGTCGATCACCGGTTGCAGCCTTTCGGGAGTGATCGGCTTGGCGACCACGGCATCGATTACGCTGGATAGGCCGAGGCTCTCCGGTGTGCCAGTCTTGGTTGAAAGCAGGATCACCGAAGGCAATGCCTTGCCCGAGATCCGCCTGAGCGCGTCGATGCCGGAGATCAGCGCATCGCAGTCCTTGTTGTCGGCGCCGCCATCGAGCACGACTGCGCCGGGAATGAGGCCCCGCAACGCCTTCGCGGCCGTTTCAGGCGATTCGGAAATCGGCTTCAGCCCTGATTTCTCGACGATTTTCGCCACGACGACGCGATTGATCGGGGATCGTCCGATGACCAGCACCTGCGAGAAATCCGTCGCCAGGCCGGCATCCGTGCCGCGAGCCGCCGCATTGGGGTGGTCTGCAGTCCTGGTCTCTCGGTCAGTGGGGCTCATGGGCGGGCGGGCACTCGTCTCTGTTTCAATGCAGGGTTGAAACCTGAGGAACAATTGGCGTGAGATTGCCGCCGGTGTCAAGCTGAAATGGCTAACATCTGGAAT
>NZ_RZOF01000159.1:0-13127 GCF_003998955.1 Mesorhizobium sp. M4B.F.Ca.ET.017.02.2.1
GGCATAGTCTGATACTGGAAAATGAGGCTGACCTGGCATTGCTGCTGACGCTGGAACAGGGCAAGCCTTTGGCGGAGGCGCGCGCCGAAATCCGCTATGGCGCCTCCTTCGTCAAATGGTTCGCCGAAGAAGCACGCCGGATCGGTGGCTCGACAATTCCGTCGCCCACGCCCGATCGCCGCATTCTGGTGCTGAAGGAGGCCGTCGGCGTCTGCGCCATCATCACGCCGTGGAATTTCCCCAACGCGATGGTCACGCGCAAGGTGGCGCCGGCGCTGGCTGCGGGTTGTACGGTTGTCATCAAGCCGTCGGAATTCACACCATTCTCGGCGCTGGCGCTCGGCGTTCTGGCGGAACGGGCAGGTATTCCGCCCGGGGTGATCAACATTGTCACCGGCATGCCCACCGAAATCGGCAACGAACTGATGGCGAACGGGACGGTGCGCAAGATCTCGTTCACCGGCTCGACGCGCGTCGGTGCGCTGCTCATGCGTGGCGCTGCCGATAGCATCAAGCGGCTGAGCCTCGAGCTCGGCGGCAACGCGCCCTTTATCGTGTTCGATGACGCCGATTTGGACAAGGCAGTTGAAGGGTTGATCGCATCCAAGTTCCGCAATGGCGGTCAAACCTGCGTCTGCGCGAACCGGATTCTCGTGCAGGAAGGCGTTTACGACGCTTTCGCCGAAAAGCTGAGCCAGCGCGTCGCGCGGATGAAGGTTGGCGCAGGGACCGACGAGGGTACTGAGATCGGCCCAATGATCAACGCGGCCGCGCTCGACAAGATCGAGCGTCACATCGCGGATGCGAAAGAGAAAGGCGCGCGGATCATCGCCCAAAGCGAGGCAGTGCCCGACGGCAAGCAATATACACGGCCCGTCGTGCTGGGAGAGGCCACTACCGAGATGCTCCTTGCGTCGGAAGAGACGTTCGGTCCGGTGGCGCCCCTTTTTCGCTTCGAGACGGAGGACGAGGCCATCGCCATTGCGAACAATACGCCGTTCGGCCTTGCCGCTTACTTCTATACAGACAATCTCAAACGGTCATGGCGTATTGCCGAGGCGTTGGAGTTCGGTATGATCGGGCTCAACACAGGCATGATCTCGACCGAGGTTGCGCCTTTCGGCGGTGTCAAGCAGTCAGGAGTTGGCCGCGAAGGATCGCAGCTCGGCATCGAGGAATATCTTGAGATCAAGACCTTTCATGTTGGCGGCCTTGGTTAGCTTCTGCAGAGACTGAAACGCGTATGGGCGCGCTGGAACAACAGAAAGGGGTGGTGGAGACCGCCCCTTTCTCTATTTCGACCAGGTGTCACTCACGTCGCTCGAGAGGACTTCGGTTTGAAGGGAGCGGCGGCATGCTGCTCTCTGGGCCGAAGACCGGGAGCTGCCTTCTCATCTGTCGAAAATGGTATCGAGTGGCAAATGGGACTTCGCGATCGGTGACTTCAGCACGACGAAGCTGAAATATTTGTCGATTCCAATATCCAATTCGATCAAACGCTCCATGATCGTCTGATATTCAGTTATCCCAGCTGTGACAAACTTCACAAGATAGTCGTAACCCCCTGAAACCAGATGGCATTCTATGACCGAATCTACCTTCTGAATAGCGATGAGAAATCTCGCGAAGTCGTTATGCTGATGATGCTTGAGTGTCACTTCAGTGAAAACCGTCAAAGTCTGCCCCAGCTTCGCGACGTCGATCTGGGCAGAATAACCGGTGATGAAACCTTCTGCCTGAAGTTTTTTCACCCGCATCAGGCAAGGGCTCTGTGAAAGGTTGACCAAGTCGGCAAGCTCGACATTCGTGAGCCGACCGTTCTTTTGCAGTTGTGCTAAGATTTTGATGTCGATTCTGTCGAGCTTCATCGTAAACCTGTCACGCGTTCGAACCGCGGGTCGTCCGGCAGACGTCATCGATCGCTTCGTGCGGGGTCGCTGTCCTTCGCACATCCGGCGTCAGCACGCCTTCGCTCGAGACCGTTTCCACGGCCCTCATCAGCCGTATGGCCGCTGGGCTCTCACCCCGATGTTCACGCATCCGGGCGGCGGTACAGAAGGTGGCGATGGAGTTGGCGATACCTTTGCCAGCAACGTCGAAAGCCGAGTCGTGAATTGGCTCGAACATCAAGAGACCGATCGGGCTCAACGTTTGCGGTGGCGTCCCCCCCAGGCCCCCCGCCAGCGCCCCTGCAATGTCGGACAATATATCGCCATGAAGGGCGGTGGCGACAATCGTGTCGAGGCTGCGAGGTTTGAGCGTCATACGCACCGTCATAGCATTACCAGTATCTTGTCCCACCCGGCGTCACTCCCGCGACACCTCGGCCGCGATCTCATCCCACATTACCACGCCGTGGCGCTATGCGTTGGATTCCGTGACCACCGTCAGAAACTTTCAGGAAGGCGACTGCAACAGCCGAATGTAGACGTCCACCGAACCCGCTCGCGTGGCTCGATTGCCGGAATAGGCGCAGAGTGAAATACCAATTTGGGCTCCCTCTGCGGAAGTTCCTGCTGCCTGCCTGCTAAGTTTCGGCGATTTTATCGGCCAGGAAGAGTCACACTCATCGGTGACTAAGGTCCGTTACTCCCCGGACAGTCGCCAAGAGCCACGTAGGCGGCAGGCTTCAGAAGGGGAGGCTTGGAAAGTGAGCCTGAGAGTTCACGATAGGGAACGGTTTGGCCGATTGATCGCCTCGAGGCGGAGATCGAAAACGCAATCCGCAGCGGGCTGAAGAGAGCGGCTGAAAAGGGAGAGGTCTTGATGATCGCCAGCATCCAAGCTGTAGCTCCTCATGAAGTGGCGCTTTCGGTGCGCGATCTGACCGTAAGCCTGCCGGCCGGCATGGAGCGGGTCCATGCGGTCGAGAATATCTCGTTTGATCTGAAACGCGGCCAGATCCTCTGCATCATAGGGGAGTCCGGATCGGGCAAGTCGGTCACTGCGAACGCGATCATGGGCCTTCTGCCAAAGGTGATCCGCCTGTCGTCGGGTTTCATCCAGCTGGAGGGAATGAACATCATCGGCATGTCGCCCGACAAGCTGCGCAACCTGCGAGGCCGGGTCGTGTCGATGATCTTTCAGGACCCGCTCTCGGCGCTCAACCCCCTGATGACCGTAGGCGCGCAGATTGACGAGGTTATGGCAGCGCATGGCTACGGCACGCCAGAAACCTGCCGCGACCGCGCCATTGAGCTGCTCACTGAAGTGGGGCTGCCCGACCCCGAACTCATGTATCACCAGTATCCGTTCCGGCTTTCTGGCGGGCAGCGGCAGCGCGTCATGATCGCCATGGCCCTGGCGCTCGAGCCAACGGTGCTGATCGCCGATGAGCCGACCACCGCGCTCGATGTCACCACCCAGGCACAGATCCTGGAACTGATCCGCGACATTCAGCGCCGCAAGGGCATGAGCGTCATGTTCATCACCCACGATTTCGGCGTGGTGGCCGAAATCGCCGACAGCGTCGTGGTGATGGAGAAGGGCCAGATAGTTGAACAGGGCAGCGCCAAGCAGGTGTTGGGCTCTCCGAAGCACCCTTATACCCAGCGCCTGATTGCCGCCGTACCACATCTGACTGGCGAAGATCGCCCCCGTGCCGAGCCCGCCAGCAAGGAGCCGATCCTGAAGGTCGAGGGGCTGGTGAAGACCTATCGTGACGGCAGCGCGCTGTTCGGAGCGCAGCGGATTGTGAAAGCGGTGGACGAGGTTTCGTTCGAACTGGCGCCCGGCCGCACGCTGGGGGTCGTAGGCGAGAGCGGTTCGGGAAAATCGTCACTGGGCCGGCTGCTGATCAAGCTCCTGGACAGCGACGGCGGCGGGATTTTGTTCGAAGGATCCGACATAGCCAAGCTTTCCGAAGCGGAGTTCCGCCCGCTTAGACCGCGGATCCAGATGATCTTCCAGGATCCCTTCGCGTCTCTCAACCCGCGCTCGACCGTCGGCCACATCTTGACCGTGGGTCCGGTGGCCCACGGGACGCCTTATGCCCAGGCGCGCGAGGAAGCACGTGCGCTTCTGGCCCATGTCGGTCTCGATGCCGGCGCTTTTGGCCGCTATCCGCACGAATTCTCGGGTGGGCAACGCCAGCGCATCGGCATCGCTCGCGCGCTGATGTTCAAGCCGAAGCTGTTGATTGCAGACGAGGCGGTTTCCGCGCTCGACGTGTCAATCCAGGCGCAGATCCTGCAACTTCTCGACCAGATACAGCGCGAGACCGGCGTGTCGATGGTCTTCATCACCCACGACCTGCGCGTCGCCAGCCAGATCTGCGATGAAATCGCGGTGATGCAGAAGGGCCGGATCGTCGAGCACGGACCGCCCTCGCAGATATTCCTAAACCCGCAAGCCGCCTACACGCGCCAACTCGTGGCGGCAATTCCAGGGGAGAGGTCGGGCAATGCCCGTCCCATTGCAGCGAACGCATGAAAAATAACAAGAGAGGAACTACCATGACCAAAAATTCACAGACTACGTCCAACTACTCCAGGCGCGAAGCGCTGCGACTGATGGCGCTTGGCGGGGCTGCAGGCCTCATCGCGCCCAATCTGCTGGGCAAGCCCGCCTTCGCCAAGACCCCTTCTGGGGGTCCGACCGGTCGCGTTGTCGTCGGCCTTTCGCAGGAGCCGACCGTGTTCAATCCGTTGATGGCGCATATCGAAGTCGATGACGCGGTCCATTTTTCTGTTTTCGACGCGCTGGTCCGGATGGATCCACAAGGTGTGCTTCAGCCGAATCTTGCAGCCGAGGTGCCAAGCCAGAAGAACGGCGGCATTTCGGAGGACGGTCTCAACTGGCGGGTCAGGTTGCGCGACAATGCCCGCTGGCACGACGGCCAACCCTTCACGGCCGAGGACGTGAAATTCACCCTTGAGCTCATCACGAACCCGAAGTTTCGGGCCTGGCGTACGAGCGGCCATTCGCTCGTGCAGGACATCACAGTGGTTTCGCCTACTGAGATCACATGGCGGATGAAGGAGGCTTTCGCGCCCTATCTTTCGTTCCTGGCCGAAACCTTCATGGTCCCCAAGCACATTCTGGAGAAAGAGGCCGATCCCAATACAGCTGCGTTCAACCAGGCGCCGATCGGCACCGGCGCATTCAAATGGAGCCAGCGCGTCGCAGGCGACCATATCGAGCTCGTCGCCAATCCCGACTATGCCGGCGAAGGCCCTTATGTGGAGCAGCTCGTCTTCAAATATATTCCCGATATGACCGTGCTCTACACGCAGTTCAAGAGCGGCGACGTAGACCTGGTCGATCAGTCGTACATCACTGCCGACCATTACTCTGAAGCCCGCGAACTGCCAGACCGCGTGGTGACACTGGAGACCGGGGCATCCTTGGAGTCGATCTATCTCAATTTGGGCCGTCCGCAGTTCAAGGACTTGGCCGTGCGCCAGGCGCTCTACGCGGCGATGGACAGGAAAGCCATCGTCGACACGATCTACTACGGCGTGGGCACGCTCACTGAGACCTTCATGCCGAAGGAGTCCTATTACTACAATCCGAACCTTCCCGTGCAGGAGTTCAATCTGGACCGCGCGCGTCAGATTCTGGATGAGGCCGGCTGGACTCCGGGACCGGATGGAATCCGAGCCAAAGACGGAGTGCGACTGTCGTTCTCCAACTCAACAACGTCTGGCAACAACCTCCGCGAGCAGACGCAGCAGTTCCTGCAGCAGACGTTTGCCGAGATCGGCGTAGAGATGAAGATCTCAAATCTGCCGGCCGCGGTCATGTGGGGCGAATTCTGGCTGAAGTCACAATTCGACACAGCCATGGTTGGCGTTACCTATCTGATTGCCGCGGACCCCGATGCCACAAATCGCCTTCATACGAAGGCAATCGCCGCTCAGGGGGGACACGGCTCGAACACCGGGCAATATTCCAATCCTGAGGTCGATGCCCTTCTCGAAAAGGGTGCTCGCATCTTCGATCCTGAGGAGCGGCGCGGAGTCTATAACCGCGTGCAGGAAATAGTGCGTCATGATCTGCCCTTCCTGCCGCTGTCGGCGCTTACTAACGTGCTCGGACGCAAGAAAGGACTGGACGGTTTCGAGCCCAACGCCAACACGCGCACTGCCTCGTGGCATGCCGCAGGCTGGCAGTGGAAGGCTTGATTACGCCGTTGCCGCCGCCCGGTCTCACCGCGGCGGCGGCAATAGAATAGAACCGTCAACCCGAACGGAGGACTCAGAATGCGTGGCTTCCTGCTCAATCGCCTCTCGCAGAGCCTGGTATTGCTTGTGATCGTTTCGATCATCGGCTTCGGCATTCTGAATCTTCTGCCCGGCGGCCCGATGGCCCAATTCGGGCTCGATCCCGGGATGACCCAGCAGGACATCGAGCGCCTCAAGGGGCTGCTGGGCCTCGATCGCCCCATATGGATCCAATATCTGGACTGGGCGTGGCGGCTGGTGCGGGGCGACTGGGGACACTCCTTCCGCGACGGAGCGCCGGTATTGCAGATCATTGGCAGCCATCTCTTTGCCACGCTACTGCTGATGGGATCTTCAACGGTGATTGCTATCTCCATTGGCGCCTGGATCGGAATTCGGGGTGCCACGCGCCGCTACTCGCTATTCGACTATCTAGCGACTGTCGGTGCCATGATCGCATTGTCGGTCCCTACTTTCTGGTTCGGACTCATCGGCATTTACATCTTTTCCCTGAAGCTGGGCTGGCTGCCGGCGGGCAATATATCCGAGATCGGCGATAGCTCGATCCTCGGCTATCTCCACCATCTGATCCTGCCAAGCATCGTGCTGTCCCTGGTCCATGTCGCGATCTGGAGCCGCTACATGCGAACGGCGACCCTCGACGCCATCAGCCAGGATTTCGTCAAGACGGCTCGGGCCAAGGGATTGAGTGAACGCCGGATTCTGATGAAGCATGTCGTCGGTAACGCGCTTTTGCCGATGATTACCTTGGCCGGAATGCAGCTTCCCAGTGTGCTCACCGGCGCGCTGGTGACCGAAACTGTCTTTACCTGGCCAGGAATGGGACGTTTGTTTCTCGATAGCCTTGGTTACAGCGACTATCCCGTTGTGATGGGGCTTTTGATGTTCTCGGCTATCCTCGTTCTGCTTGGAAACCTGATCGCCGATGTCGTCGTCGCTATTGTCGATCCGCGCATTCGTCTGGCTTGAACGCGCAACTTTCCCGACAGGAGACAGCCGATATGACCGCTCTCACCGCAAATGCAGCTCCAGGCCGATGGAGCAACAACCGCGCGGCACGTCGCTTCATGCGGCATCGCTTGGCGCTGCTCGGCTTGACGATGATCGTCTTCCTGTGCCTCGCTTGCGTCCTTGGCCCGCATCTCCTGCCTTATGACTCGCTGTATATCGACCTGCGGGCTCGCTTTGCTCCGCCGCTCACGGGCCACCACTTCCTAGGCACTGATCCGCTCGGCCGCGACCTGGCGGCAAGACTTTTGATGGCGGGACGTATCTCGCTGCTGGTGGGTTTCTTCGCCATGGTGTTGTCGACACTCGTCGGCACTATGGTCGGCGTGATCGCGGGCTATCGCGGTGGCTGGATTGGGGCCACGCTGATGCGCACGGTCGATGGCTTCCTATCGTTCCCATCGATCTTTCTGCTGCTTGCGCTGGCTGCGGCACTCAAGCCCAGTCCCGTGATGATCACCGTCATCATCGCGCTCACAAGTTGGATGGAGGTTGCCCGTATCGTTGAAGCGGAAGTGCGCTCGTTGCGCGAACGCGAGTTCGTCCTGGCCGGACGCATGCTGGGATTGAGCGGCACCCATATTATGTTCCGCGAGATACTGCCAAACGCCATGGGACCGATCATCGTTGCCTCCACCTTGACGGTCGCGCGAGCCATTCTCATGGAAGCCTACATCAGCTTTCTCGGCTACGGCATCCAGCCGCCACTGCCAAGCTGGGGCAACATGCTCAACGGCGCCCAGCAATATCTGGGCAGCGCACCTTGGCTTGCCATCATTCCCGGAGCTGCGATCACCGTCGCGGTGACCAGTTTCAACTTCATTGGTGACGGACTGCGCGACGCGCTGGACGTTCGGGATGACCACATTTGAACGTTGGGCAAATAGCCCGCTCTCTCATCAGCAAACGCAACGAGAAGTCAGTCACGTGGACGAGCTAAAAGTCGCCGACAAGAATACGCCCTACTGGTGGGAAGCGGCGCCGGTGAGGCCGCTGCCGCCACAGCCTTTCGCCAGGAGGCTGGACGTGGCGATCGTGGGCGCCGGCTATGCCGGTCTCTCGGCCGGGCTCGTGCTGGCTCGAGAAGGGCGTTCGGTTGCAGCTTTCGATGCCATTAACCCTGGCGAAGGAGCCTCGTCGCGCAACGGAGGGATCACCAGTGGATCAATCCGACCGGACTATGCCACGATCACCAGGCGTTTTGGCGAGGATAAAGCCAAGGCGGTTGAGGTTGAAGGCAAGCTCGCGCGCGAGTTCCTCTATGACTTGATTAAGACCGAGGGACTCGACTGCGATTTCAAGCTGGTCGGTCGGTTCATGGGTGCTATCGGATACGACCAGTACGAGAAGATGGCCCGCGGCGCCGAGGCGCTGGCGAAGAGGCTAGGGATCGAATCGTACGCTGTTCCGCATGCCGAGCAGGGCAACTACATCGGCACCGACTTCTACCGAGGCGGCACGGTTCGGATGGACATTGGCGGTTTGCACCCGGCTAAGTTCCACGCCGAGCTCCTGCGCGTGGCCTTGGCTTCCGGGCTGACGGTCCACTCACGAACGCCCGTGATTTCCATCGAAAAAGATGTGTCCGGGTTCCGTGTAGCGACATCGGCCGGGACTGTGCAGGCACGGCAGGTGCTGGTCTGCACCAACGGCTATACTGATGCCGCCGCTCCATTCCTGCGCCGACGGCTGGTGCCGGTTCGCAGCCGAATTATCGCCACCGAGGAACTTCCGCCTGAATTGATGACGCGGCTGATGCCCAAGCTGATGATGATGGGTGAGAATCGGGAGCTAGGCTTCTATTATCGTCCTTCGCCCGACGGCACGCGCATTCTGCTCGGTGGGCGAGACAGTTCCCGGGGCAACAGCGATCCGACAGCCCCGACGCTCCGCCTTCGCAACGGTCTGGTAGAGCTTTTCCCGGAGCTGGAGAAGGTTCGCTTTTCGCACAGCTGGTTCGGCAACGTGGCCATGAACCGCGACATGCTGCCCCGCATCTTCGAGAAGGATGGCATCGTCTATGCCACCGGCTTTTGCGGTTCGGGTGTGGTCTGGGCACCGTGGGTCGGTACGCGTGCCGCCTACAAGCTGATGGGCCGCGCGCCGGAAGCAAGCACGGCTTTCGACTTCCGACCGCCGGCTTCCATTCCCTTCTATAGGGGCGATCCCTGGTTCTTGCCGGCGATCATCAAAGGCTATGGCCTGCAGGACAAGATCGCCTGGTGGCGGGCCCGCCGCTGAGAAGCCGAGGGGGCAGTCTCTCGACCCCGGCCCGACGATCGTGGCCATGAGGAAAAGCATCACATGCACTACATCTCCACGCGTGGCCAACACCAACGCAGGTCGTTCTGCGATATCCTCCTTGAAGGTCTGGCGCCGGATGGTGGGCTCTATGTGCCCGAGACTTACCCGATTGTGGACGATGCCATGCTGGATCGGTGGCGGGGCTTGTCGTATTCCGAGCTCGCTTTCGAAATCCTATCGCTCTACATCGACGATATTCCACCTGGCGATCTGAAGGCCATCTGCGCGAAGACCTATACGCTCGAGCTGTTCAGGAGCGATCGGATCACGCCGGTGCGCGCGCTCGGGATGGGCCTTCACGTCGCGGAACTGTCGAACGGCCCAACCCTAGCGTTCAAGGACGTGGCCATGCAGTTACTTGGTAACCTCCTTGAATATGAACTGGCCCGTCGGCGCGAGGAACTGAACATCCTCGGGGCGACCAGCGGCGACACGGGAAGCGCGGCGGAATATGCCATGCGCGGCAAGACGGGCATCCGTGTCTTCATGATGTCGCCGCACGGACGCATGAGCGCCTTCCAGCAAGCCCAGATGTTCAGCCTGCAGGACGAAAACATCCAGAACATCGCCATTGAGGGGGTATTCGACGATTGCCAGGACATCGTGAAAGCCGTGTCCGGCGATGCCGACTTCAAGAGGCGCCACAGGATCGGCGCCGTCAATTCGATCAACTGGGCCCGGCTGGTGGCTCAGGTGGTGTATTACTTCGCTGCCTATTTTCAGGTAACCGAAGAGAACGCATCAGAGGTCGACTTCACGGTTCCTTCCGGCAATTTCGGCAACATCTGCGCCGGTCATGTCGCGCGCATGATGGGCCTTCCTATATCCCGTCTCGTCGTTGCGACCAACGAAAACGACGTGCTCGATGAGTTCTTCCGCACCGGTGTGTGTCGCGTGCGTAGCCAAGCCGATACCTATGAAACCTCAAGCCCTTCCATGGACATTTCAAAGGCATCGAATCTCGAACGTTTCGTGTTCGACCTGCTCGGTCGCGATGCGCGCCGGACGAAATCCATGTTTGACGGTCAACTAACGGATCGAGGATCGTTCGATGTCAGCGGTGATCCCGCCTTCACGCAGATTGCGGGTCGTTTTGGCTTTCGCAGCGGCAAGAGCACCCACGCCGACCGGTTGGCGACGATCCGCGACACGTGGCAGCGTTCCAACACGCTTATTGATCCGCATACGGCCGATGGCGTGAAGGTCGCGCGCGAGCACTGCGTTCCGGAGAGGCCGATGATCGTGCTCGAGACCGCACTGCCGATCAAATTTGCTGGGACGATCATGGAGGCTCTGGGCCGGGAGCCCGATCGTCCGGAACGATTCAATGGCATAGAATACTTGCCGAAACGGTACAAAGTCCTTCCAGTCGATGCGCAAGCTGTAAAGAACTACATCTCAGAGATCGTGCAAGGCGCGGGCTAGAGGAAGGTCGCTTCGCGGACTGAGGACTGTTTCATCCATGGCCGTATACACCGAGCTCTCGGTCGACGAGGTCGCAGCATTCTTTTGGGCGTTAGGTCTGGGCAAGCCGCACACTGTTCGCGGGATCACGACCGGAATTGAGAACACGAACTACTTCGTCGACACCGAAACCGGCGAGTACGTGCTCACATTGTTTGAGCGGCTTACGTTCAAGCAATTGCCGTTCTACCTCCACCTCATGAAGCACCTTGCGACGCGAGGGATGCCGGTCCCGAACCCGGTCGCCAGCGGCAGCTGCCAAATCCTTCACGCACTGAGGGGCCGGCCCGCTGTTGTCGTCAACAGGCTTGCCGGCGAGAGCGTGACAGCAGCGACAGAGGTACATTGTCGCTCAGTCGGGGAGGTTTTGGCGCTAATGCACGTGGCTGGAAGCGATTACCCACGACATCAGGTCAATCCACGAGGGTTTGAATGGTGGGACAAGGTGGCGCCAGTGGTCAGCCGCTGCATCTCCGATGGACAGCGCTCGCTGCTCTCGAGCGAGTTGGCCTTCCAGAAGCAGATCGCAGCGTCTCCTTCCTATAAGCAGCTACCAAAGGGTCCGGTGCACGCCGATCTCTTTCGCGACAACGTCTTGTTTGACGGTGAGTGCCTGACCGGCGTCCTCGATTTCTACTTCGCCGGATGTGACGCGTTTCTGTTCGACATTGCAGTGTGCCTCAATGACTGGTGCGTCGAAGGCTGCACCGGCCGCCAACACGATAAGCTAGCCGCGGCTTTCCTCGGCAGGTATGAGTCCGTTCGCGCGCTTACTCCAGCCGAACGCTCATTGCTTCCTGCAATGCAGCGAGCAGGAGCTTTTCGCTTTTGGCTGTCGCGTCTCTGGGATCTGCATCTGCCTCGCGAAGCTGCGCTCCTCAACGCACACGATCCCAGTCACTTCGAGCGCCTCTTGCGGGTGCTTCGTGGAGAGATTGCATGAACAAGGCCCGACCATGAGCCAAGCATTCCTTTCCCACATCAACAGCGAGCTCCAAGGCCTGAAATCGGCCGGCCTCTACAAGTCGGAGCGGGTCATCACCTCGATGCAGTCGGCGCGGATCGAGGTCGGCGGCGACACGGTGCTCAATTTCTGCGCCAACAACTATCTCGGTCTCGCCGATAGCGAGGATCTGCGGGAGGCGGCCAAACAGGCGCTCGACCGCTATGGCTATGGCATGGCCTCGGTGCGCTTCATCTGCGGCACGCAGGAGGAGCACAAGCAGCTCGAATCCACGATCTCGTCCTTCCTCGGCATGGATGACACCATCCTCTACGGCTCCTGCTTCGACGCCAATGGCGGCCTGTTCGAGACGCTGCTTGGCGAAGAGGACGCCATCATCTCCGATGCGCTGAACCATGCCTCGATCATCGACGGGGTCAGGCTGTCGAAGGCCAGGCGCTTCCGCTACGCCAACAACGACATGGCCGATCTCGAGGCCCAGCTGAAGGAGGCGAAGGATTGCCGCTTCCGGCTGATCGCCACCGACGGCGTGTTTTCTATGGACGGCATCATTGCCAACCTCAAAGGCGTCTGCGATCTCGCCGAGAAATACGACGCCATGGTCATGGTCGACGACAGCCACGCCGTCGGCTTCGTCGGCAAGAACGGCCGCGGCTCGGCCGAGCATTGTGGCGTGGAGGGCAGGGTGGATATCATCACCGGCACGCTCGGCAAGGCGCTGGGCGGCGCTTCCGGCGGCTACACCTCAGGCAAAGCCCAGGTGGTCGACTGGCTGCGCCAGCGCTCGCGGCCCTACCTGTTCTCCAACACGCTGATGCCGGCGATCGCCGGCGCCTCGATCAAAGTGTTCGACATGATCCGCCATGGCGATGCGTTGCGCGAACGCCTCTATGCCAATGCGGCGCGGTTCAGGTCTCAGATGGGCAAACTCGGCTTCACGCTGGCCGGCGCCGACCATCCGATCATCCCGGTGATGCTGGGCGATGCGGCTCTGGCACAGGAGATGGCGGCACGCATGCTGAAGCGCGGCATCTATGTCATCGGCTTTTCCTTCCCGGTGGTGCCGAAGGGCCAGGCCCGTATCCGCACCCAGATGTCGGCGGCGCATTCCAGCGCCGATATCGACAGGGCAGTTGAGGCATTCGGCGCAGTGGGACGCGAGCTCGGCGTGATTTCCTGAGCGCCGAAAACGATTCCGGATC
>NZ_RZOF01000015.1:0-39559 GCF_003998955.1 Mesorhizobium sp. M4B.F.Ca.ET.017.02.2.1
CATATGGGCTGAGACTGATCAAATTCGTAGCGTTTGGCAGTTGGAGCGCCAGGCGCATCAGATCGTCTCCAGCAAATCCGACAGCCCGCGCGGCATTGACGCCATCATCCTCCCGCTGGACGAAAACTTTGAGACGAGGCTCGACGCGGCGCGCCGCTTCTGGCGAGCGCTGAACGGCCGACCTCCTGGCCGAGGCTATGGTTCGCTGCCGCAACAGGCGAGGCTGAGACATATTCTCAACCTGCGCGCCTATGACGGCAGGTATGCCAGGGCATCCTACCGCCAGATCGCGGAAGCACTCCTGTCCCGCGAACCCATCGCGCCGCGCGACTGGCGCGATCATCATCTTCGCCACAAGGTGCGCGCCCTCCTGCGCCGCGCCGATCGCCTGGTCGCCGGCGGCTATCGCGACCTTTTGCTCTATCCGCAAAGCCGAGGCCACAAGTCCGACGTTTGAGGTCTTTGGCAAAGGGGTAGCAAAAACGCTCTCACGATCTTTGCCCTCCCTCCCGGTTTCTCAATCCGGCCATCGTCCGTTTCGCGCGTCCCGGCAGGCCAGGACGACAGCAAAACCGAATGGAGATCGAGCAATGACGAGTGGTCCCGCGGGCGCGCCCAAAAAATATCTTCGAACGAAGGAAGCCGCTCCTGTCGTCGGCCTTTGTGCTCGGACACTGGAAAAGCACCGCACCTACGGCACCGGTCCCAAATACATCAAGATCGGCGGTCGCGTCCTCTACGACATAGACGATCTGCATGCCTGGATCGCGCTCGGCGCCCGCACCTCCACCAGCGATGCTGACGCTGCCTTGATGCCTCCGGCCAAGCCGCATGCGGCCCGGGCACCGGCATATATCGGCAAGCCGCGCTGAGGATGGAAATGCGCCCGCCGCCTAGAGACCTGGAACCTGTTGCGTTGTTTCATGCGCGGCCCGGCAAGATGGCCTTGCGTGACGCGCAGGATCTGATGGCCTGGCCGTTCTTCTCGCTCGCAAAGTCACGCCGGATCACGCCGATCGACTTTCGCATGGGCGAGATCGCCATTCGTGTCGAAGCGACGATCGACCACGGGATGGCAACCATCTGGGATGCGGACATCCTGATCTGGGCGGCCTCGCAGATAGTCGATGCACGTGACAACGGGCTGCGGACGTCACGCATGATGGCGGCAACGCCGCACGAGATACTGACCTTCATCGGCCGTGGCACGTCCGCCCGAGAATATGGGCTGCTCAAGGCGGCACTCGACCGGCTGCAGTCGACCACTGTCGCCACCTCGATCCGGCAGCCGACCGAACGGCGCATGCACCGTTTCTCCTGGATCAACGAGTGGAAGGAGCGGGTCGACGATCGCGGTTGGCCTCTCGGCATCGAGCTTGTCCTGCCCGACTGGTTCTATGCCGGCATCCTGGTCGACGCCTTCGTGCTCACCATCGACCGCGCCTACTTCGATCTGACAGGTGGCATCGAGCGCTGGCTCTATCGGCTCGTGCGAAAACATGGCGGCCGACAGGCACATGGCTGGTCGTTCGACCTTCGTCATCTTCACATCAAGTCCGGTACCCTGTCGGCCTACAAGCGCTTCGCCTTCGAGGTGCGCGCCATCGTTCGCCGCCAATCACTTCCCGGCTATCGGCTCGAACTCGGCGTAACCCGATCTGGCGAGCCGCTACTCACCTTCAGGGCCTCTCACCCAGATCCATTCACGCGCTTTCGCAAAGCGCGGGCTGCGGAGGACAACCTGTGAATCAGCTCGTCATTTCAGGAACCCAGGGAAACGGGATTTCGGGAACCTCTTTCTCGTCATTTCAGGAACCCGAACGATGCTCAAGCTATGGAACCGAAAGCCTAATTCGGGCCGCTAACTTATCTAACCCGGAATCCTTCGGATTCTTTCTAACGGCAGGCCTGCTTCACGAAAGCAGCTGTGAAGGAGGACCTTCCACGTGTGACGGTCGGCGTGCGTTCAAGATCGTCGAAATCAGCCCAAATCCTCGCGTGACGGTCAGTCGACCGACGACCTCGGTCGCCGTTGCGCACACTTGGCACGCCAGGTGGAGGGCGACATGAGCGACCTCACCCATATCGAATTGCTTTGGCTGAAGAACCGGATTGAGAACTACATCCGCTTCGGCAAGACCATCGAGAACAGGATCATCGACAGAAGCCGACGCGTCGTGGCCTTCGCGCCGGGCAGCATTTTCGCATTCGTCCGCGGGACGGCGAATGACTTTGGCACTGTCGCCTCGCGCATCGACATTCTGCGAGCCGTCGGTCCAGGGAAGCGCTGTTCGACCGTGGCCTATGTGCGACCCGGCGCCGATATCCTGCTGACTGCCATCGGCTGGCCGAAAGTGGAAAGGATGCTGCAAGTCATCGACGACGTCGAGGCGATCGGCATCGATCCCGTCGACGTCGCGCCGGAATACTGGCGCCATGTTCATAGTCGGCTTGCCGCACGCGAAAACCCTCGACCTTACACACAGCAGCGTCACGAAGCGTGGCTGTTGCGTCGGCGGATTGAGCCATGAGCGCGCGCCCAACGATCGTCGCGGCAATGCTCGCCAGCGTGGCGCTTGTGGTCGCTCCTGCACTGAGCAAACACGCCCCTTGGTTGATCTGGAACGCATCGGCGAGCGTTCCGATTGGCCTCTATCGCCTTGAACCTGGCGGCACAGTGAATGTCGGCGATCTTGCCGCCATCACGCCGCCTGAGCCACTCGCCGGCTTCCTCGCCGAGCGTCGATATCTGCCACGTGGCCTGCCGCTCCTGAAGCGCGTCCTGGCGCTTGGCGGGGAAATGGTCTGTCGCCGCGGCAGAGCCATCATCGTGCGCCGTGTGACCTATGGCTATGCCCACGAACGTGACAGCCACGGCAGGCCATTACCGGCCTGGCGGGGCTGCCGCATCATTGGCGATAGCGAAGTATTCCTGATGAACCTGGGCGTTCCGGACAGTTTTGACGGCCGCTACTTCGGCCCGCTTCCCATGACCGCTGTCGTCGGCCGGGCTGTCCCCGTCTGGACAAACGTCAACACACCTTCGGTGCCAGATCTATCCGGCAAACCATCTCGCCGCAAGCCGTGACGGCTTAATCCTCCCACCAACGAAAGGACTTTCGCATGACCCAGATCGGCACTTTCACTCGCAACGATGACGGCTTCTTCGGCAACATCTGCACGCTCACGATCGACGCCAAGCTCGCCATCCTGCCTGCTGTACAAGCGGACGGCGAAAACGCACCGCAACACCGGATCTACTGCGAAGGCGTCGAGATTGGCGCTGCGTGGGATCGCACCAGCGAAAAGGCGGGGACCTGGCTGTCCATCCTCCTCGACGATCCGACTTTTACGCAACCGATCCGCGCCAGCCTGTTCCAGGTCGCATCCGAAAAGGATGTCTGGAACCTGCACTGGAACCGAGCTTCAAAGCGCGATGACCGGGCATGATTCGATGCCGCGATTGCGCGCCCAATATCCTTCTGCCGCAAACCCTTTGATCGATCGGGCCGCGGTCAATCCCTTCGACCCGATCGCCCGCCAGGCGGCCGTCGCGCGCAGCGACGGTCAAGGGCGGCCGGACGCTTGCTTTTCGAACCCCGCGTCTTCTGCGAGTCGGTCCGGCCGGCGAAGCCTTGCCCTTGACCGAAGCGAGCACGCCGGCAGGCTGCCGGCGCGTCGGGACGCCGAGCTCCGCGCTATCGTCCGCCGCTCCATGGCGATGCTCTCGGTGTGCGCGCTCCTCGGGTATGTGCCTCCAGTCGGTGCGGCGGAAGTGCCGTGTTCTCTCCCACAGCTTGGCCGAAACTCTGCAATCGCATCGAAGGTCGACTGGTCCATCTTCGTACGAGAAGCTGCTGGGCGTTTCGACATTCCCGAGCGTTTGATACGCGCCCTCATTCATGTCGAGAGCGGTGGCGATGTTCGTGCGGTTTCCTCAAAAGGTGCGCTAGGCCTGATGCAGATCATGCCAGCAACCTGGCAGGAGTTGCGCGTCAAACATCATCTCCGCAGCAATCCGTTCGATCCTCAGGACAACATTTTGGCCGGTGCCGCTTATCTCCGCGAGATGCGCGATCGCTTCGGCGCGAAGGGATTTCTCGCCGCCTACAATGCCGGGCCGGAACGCTACGACAACCATCTTTCGAAGGGTCGCCCACTTCCCCGGGAGACGATTGACTACGTCGCGAAGCTCACGCCACTGATCAAAGGAACTGCAGAAATCTCGCTTTGCTCGCGGCTGGCTGAAAACAGAGAGAGAGCGGATCGTTCGCCGCTCTTCGATCACGCCATGGATGTAGCGAACGAGGCTAGACTGCGAGGCGGCGGAGGTTGGAATAGCGCGGCCGACACCGTGTTTTCGGGGATCAGTTCAGTTGGCAGGCCGCGGCCGACGGGTGTGTTTATCACTGATCTAACGGCGCTGGAGGTGCCTCCGGAAGTCGCGCCGAAAGTTGCAAGTCCCGCCCAGCAGTTCAGTTCGGGTGACCTGTTTATCCAGCGTTATTCCGGTACGTCGCGATGATCTCCAGGATTCTCGCAATTCGCGTTCCGACCTGTTCCGCCGTGGAATTGGCGGTGGGAGGACAAGCATCAGGCGAAGTCGGAGAGGGATGGCAGGATAAAGGGCCGCGATGTGCGGCTCGGTCGGGGTGTTGGGTTTCAAGGGTTTGCGCGCCGGGTCCGCGATGTAAGCAAGAAACCCGCGATGTGCGCCATTGCCATTTTCGCAATCTTTCCAATCGAAATCGCACCTCGCAGGTCTAGCAGCCATGAACCGTGACGATGACTTCCGCGTCCGGCCTGGTCGTATCCGCTCTCGCGCCGGCCAGCGGGCTCGGCCGTTCATTTTCCAGGCGCTCGCGGCCACGCAGCGAGCTGGCGGGCATATCTCGCGCAAGGGACAGATCACCTCTCCACGAGCATCCACGTTCGGCCGCGGCAGGTCGGCAAGTATTCGTGCCAATCGTCTCATCTCTGGCCGCTCACGCGGGGCCGTCGTCAAGGCGCGCGTCGTCCGTCAATTCAGGGGCTCGGCGCCGCTCGCCGCGCATCTCCAATATCTCCGCCGCGAGGGGGTGACCCGTGACGGCGAGGAGGCGAGAATGTTTGGGCCTGACATGGACGAGGTCGACCACGACGCCTTTGCCGAACGATGCAAGGACGACCGGCATCATTTCCGTTTCATCGTCTCGCCAGATGACGCCCAAGAATTGGGCGACCTCAAGAGTTTTGCTCGTGATCTGATGGTCGACATGGAACGCGATCTCGGCACGAAGCTCGACTGGGTCGCCGTCGACCACTGGAACACTGAGCATGCGCATATCCACATCCTCGTCCGCGGTGTCGCCGACGATGGTGAGAACCTCGTCATTTCACGCGACTACATTCGCCAGGGCATGCGCGACCGTGCGAGCGAAATCCTCACCCAGGCACTCGGACTTCGGACCGATCACGACATCCGGCGGACAATCGAGCAGCAGGTCGACACCGAGCGCTGGACACAGCTCGACCGCCAGCTTGTTCGCGACGCTGATCGCCACGGCATAATCGATCTCGCTCCGCATCCCGATCGCCAGCCCGACCAGTTCCTGACGCTCAAAGCCGGACGGCTTCGCAAGCTGGAAGGCCTCGGTCTTGCTAACGAAATCCGTCCCGGCCAATGGATGATGGCCGAGGAAGCTGAGACGACCTTGCGTGCGCTCGGTGAGCGCGGCGACATAATCAAGCGGATGCATCGTAGCCTGGCCGGCCATGGCATCGACAAAGGTGCCGCCGATTATGTTCTTGCAGCTGAGCAGATCGACAAGCCGGTCATCGGTCGGTTGTTGGAGCGTGGGCTCGACGATGAGCTGAAGGGCTCGGCTTATGCCGTCGTGGACGGTATAGACGGTCGTGCCCATCACATCCGGTTTCAAGATATCGACGCCACCGGCGATTCCACCCCGGGCTCGATCGTCGAGCTTCGACGCTACGAGGATGCGAAGGGCCGCAGCCGTGTTGCGCTCGCAGTCCGCTCCGACCTCTCCATCGAAGAACAAATCCATGCCGATGGCTCGACATGGCTCGACCGTCGACTTGTCGCGCGTGAATCCATCGAAGTTGGGGAGGGCGGCTTCGGCAGGGACGTGAGGCAGGCGCTACAGCGTCGCACCGAATATCTTCTTAAGCAGGGTTTCGCACGGCGCGACGGTCAAGGCGTCATCCTCGCTCGCGATCTGATTGACACGCTACGCGATCGCGAGGTGAACGCGCTTGGCGCTCGGCTCGCTGCCGAGACCGGACTGCCCTACGTGAAGGGTTCCGAAGGCGACCAAGTGGCTGGCATCTATCGACAGAGGCTTTCGCTCGCTTCCGGCCGCTTCCTTATGATTGATGAGGGGCTCGGTTTCAGCCTGGTGCCGTGGTCGCCGTCCCTCGACAAGCAACTCGGCAATCACATCTCCGGCGTCACCCGCGGGCACAGTGGTGTTGACTGGAACTTCGGGAGGAAGCGAGGAATCGGGCTTTGACCGATCGAAGGCGTCATTGAGCTCTCGACCGCCTTCCTTCCTTGGCAGGTCTTTGCACGTCAGCGCACGACCAGTTGCGTCAATCGCTCATTTCTTCTTGCATGCGCGAGCTCCCCACATTGTCTATCCGCTCCCAATTGCTGTCCGGGAAACGAAATATGCCGGCGACCAGGATATTGTGGGGTCAGGTCCTCACTGCCCTTTTGATAGTGCTTCTCACCGCTTGGTGCGCCACACAGTGGACGGCCTGGCGTCTCGGCTTCCAGGCGCAGCTTGGGCCGCCGTGGTTCGTGTTTGCCGGCCTGCCCATCTATCCGCCGCCGGCATTCTATTGGTGGTGGTTCTTCTACGATGCCTATGCGCCTGAGATATTCGTCGAGGGCGCGCTGATAGCGGCAAGCGGCAGCTTCATCGCGATTGCGGAGGCCATTGGCATGTCGGTTTGGCGTGCACGTGAGGCGAAGAACGCAGCCACCTACGGCTCCGCGCGCTGGGCGACCTTCGACGAGATTCGTGCCGCAGGCATGATCGGTCCGGACGGCGTGGTGCTTGGTAAGTTGGACCGGGACTATCTGCGTCACGATGGTCCCGAGCATGTGTTGTGCTTTGCGCCGACCCGAAGCGGCAAGGGTGTAGGCCTCGTCGTGCCGTCACTGCTGACCTGGCCAGGCTCGGCGATCGTCCACGACATCAAGGGCGAGAACTGGGAACTCACTGCTGGATGGCGGACGCGCTTTGGCCGCGTCTTGCTCTTCGATCCGACCAATGCGGCGTCGGCGGCCTACAATCCGTTGCTGGAAGTCCGGCGCGGCCAATGGGAAGTCCGCGACGTTCAGAACGTCGCCGACGTGCTGGTCGACCCCGAGGGCTCGCTGGAGCGCAGGAACCATTGGGAAAAGACGAGCCACGCTTTGCTGGTAGGCGCCATCCTGCATGTCCTTTATGCCGAACAGGACAAGACACTCGCCGGTGTCGCGAGCTTCCTTTCCGATCCACAGCGGCCGGTCGAGACGACGCTGCGCAGGATGATGTTGACCAGGCATCTCGGAGGCGCCGGTCCGCACCCTGTCGTGGCGTCAGCCGCGCGCGAATTGCTCAACAAGTCGGAAAACGAACGCTCCGGCGTGCTCTCGACGGCCATGAGCTTTCTGGGCCTCTACCGGGATCCGGTGGTGGCCAAAGTGACCTCGCGCTGCGACTGGCGTATCGCCGACCTTGTCGAGGGCGAGCGGCCGACGACGCTCTATCTGGTGGTGCCACCATCGGACATCAGCCGTACCAAACCGCTGATCCGGCTGGTGCTCAACCAGATCGGCCGCAGGTTGACGGAGGATCTCCATGCAAAGGATCGCCGACATCGCCTATTGATGATGCTGGATGAGTTCCCGGCTCTCGGTCGGCTCGACTTCTTTGAAAGTGCGCTGGCCTTCATGGCGGGCTACGGCATCAAGTCATTCCTGATTGCCCAGTCTCTCAACCAGATCGAAAAGGCCTATGGGCCGAACAATTCCATCCTCGATAACTGCCATGTGCGCGTCAGCTTCGCCACCAATGATGAGCGTACTGCCAAGCGCGTCTCCGACTCGCTGGGAACAGGAACCGAGATGCGCGCCATGAAGAACTATGCCGGCCACAGGTTGTCGCCCTGGCTTGGGCATCTCATGGTCTCGCGGCAAGAGACAGCACGCGCGCTGATGACACCGGGCGAGATCATGCAGCTCCCGCCTGCCGACGCCATCGTCATGGTATCGGGCCTGTTTCCTATCCGCGCGAAGAAGGCACGCTATTTCGCCGATCCGCGTCTTGCCGAACGGGTTCTTCCGCCACCCAGACCTGAAGCGGTCGCGGGGACGTCGCCTGGCGACGACTGGACAGCAGTCCAGGCGGCGTCCGAGCCCAGTCTTGTAGCGCCGCCGCTACCCGCAGATGGACTGGATGAGGATCCGGCCAATGGTGGTATCCGCCGGCAGCCGGAGCTCCCCAAACATGAGGACATTGCGCCTGAGCGAACAACAGAGCGCGTAGATGAGTTCGACCTCGATCGGGACGAGCCTGACGACGATGCCGTCCGTCGGCGTTCTCTCGACCGCGCAATGCGGCAGGTTTCACGTCAGGCCGCACTCGATCCGAATGATGGCATCGAGCTTTGAGCCGTGAGGAACGCAAAGAAAAAGCGCCTCTCTGCCTATCTCGATCCCGGCGTCATGAATGCGCTTGCCGATTATTCGGCACGGCGAGAGGTCTCGCTGTCGCTGATAGCCGAGGCAGCGATCGCCTCTTTTCTGTCACCGGATGCCGAGGAGCGAAAGGAGGCGGCAGTCACCCGCCGGCTCGACCAGGTCGACCGTCGCGTGCAGCGCGTCGAGCGTGATGTCGGCATCGCAATCGAGACATTGGCGCTGTTCGTTCGGTTCTGGTTGAACTCCACGCCGGCATTGCCGGAATCCGCACAGGCCGAAGCCCGCGCGAAAGGTCTGCAGCGCTATGACGCGTTCGTCGACGCGCTTGGTCGCCGGTTGAGCAAGGGTCCAAAACTAAGGCAAGAAATCGCTGACGACGTCCCGCCTGCCTCACCCGCCAGCGCGGATGATTCTGCCGCTCGATAGACCGCGCCGCAAACCCGGCGAGATCCTCGCACCGCGTTTTGCAAGTCTGTGCACGCCGTGCCGCGATCGCCTGTTTTGCTTGTTGCAAGGCCAGAGTTCCTGCCTCTTCTAATCATCCCGACCGCGGCACGAACCACCGCGATGCATGGGGATCAGCGTGGCAATCAATTTTCAGCCTGGCAGCGAGGCCATATCGCGCGGCGCGCGAATGCTGCGAACGGCACTTGGGTCCGCCATCGCTGGCTTCCTTGAAGACCCCTCGATCGTCGAGGTGATGCTCAACCCGAATGGGCGGCTCTGGGTCGACCGCCTACAGGAAGGGCTTTCGGCCACCGACGAATTTCTGGCTCCCGCCGATGGCGAGCGCATCGTCCGTCTGGTCGCCCACCATGTCGGCGCGGAAGTGCATTCGGGCTCGCCCCGCGTGTCGGCCGAATTGCCCGAGACAGGCGAACGTTTCGAGGGCTTGCTGCCACCGGTTGTTTCGGCCCCGACCTTCGCGATCCGAAAGCCCGCCGTGGCTGTTTTTACGCTCGAGGACTATGTCGGCGCCGGCGTCATGCTGGACAGCCAGGCGGCCGTGCTGCGGCTCGCCGTCGAAAGGCGCAAGAATATCCTGGTGGCCGGTGGGACGTCGACAGGCAAGACCACGTTGGTCAACGCGCTGCTGGCGGAAGTGGCGAAGACCACTGACCGCGTCGTGCTGATCGAGGATACGCGTGAGCTGCAGTGCGCGGCGCCCAATCTCGTGGTGCTTCGCACCAAGGACGGCGTCGCCTCGCTGTCCGACCTGGTAAAGTCATCGTTGCGGCTTCGCCCCGACCGCATCCCGATCGGCGAGGTGCGTGGCGCCGAGGCGCTCGACCTGTTGAAGGCCTGGGGCACCGGACACCCCGGCGGCATCGGCACCATCCACGCCAGCTCCGCCGTTGGCGCCCTGCGCCGCCTTGAGCAACTCGTGCAGGAAGCCGTGGTCACGGTCCCGCGCCTGCTCATCGCCGAGACGGTCGACCTTATCACCGTCCTCGCCGGCCGCGGGTCGGCCCGCCGCCTGGTCGAGATTGCGCTCATCGATGGTCTCGATCCCGCCACCGGCGACTACCGCATGCTCGAGGCCAGGATAGACCCCGACCAACCCTGAATCCCCATTCCCTCACAGGAGCTGCAGAATGAATCCGCTTTCCATCATTTCATCGCCTGTCCGCAAGCCTGGTACGATCCTGCCGCGTGGCGCCGCGATTGCTGCCGTTGCGGCTGCGATGATCGCGCCGGCCCACGCCGCGGGCTCGTCCATGCCCTGGGAGGAGCCGCTTCAGCAGATCCTGGAGTCTGTCGAGGGACCGGTCGCCAAGATCGTGGCGGTGATCATCATCATCGTCACCGGCTTGTCGCTTGCATTCGGCGACACCTCCGGTGGATTTCGCCGCCTGATCCAGATTGTCTTCGGGCTGTCGATCGCCTTCGCGGCCAGCTCGTTCTTCCTGTCCTTCTTCTCGTTCGGCGGCGGGGCGCTGATCTGATGGATGAGGATATCAGGGGCTTCTTCGCACCGGTGCATCGCGCGCTCACAGAGCCGATCCTACTTGGTGGCGCGCCGCGCGCGGTCGCTATTGCCAACGGCACGCTTGCGGGCGCGATCGGGCTCGGCCTGCGCCTGTGGATTGCTGGTCTGATCCTCTGGGCGATCGGCCATTTCGCGGCCGTCTGGGCCGCCAAGCGCGATGCGCGGTTCATCGACGTCGTTCGCCGGCACCTTCGCTATCCCGCGCATTTCGGCTGCTGAGAGGTCTTTTCGCCATGATGAACCTGGCCGAATACCGCAAGAAGTCCGTCAGCCTTGCCGACTATCTGCCCTGGGCAGCCCTGGTCGCACCGGGCGTGGTGCTCAACAAGGATGGCAGCTTCCAAAGGACGGCGCGCTTTCGCGGTCCCGATCTGGATTCCGCCACGCCGGCCGAACTGGTTGGAACGACGGCCCGGCTCAACAATGCGCTGCGCCGCCTAGGCTCCGGCTGGGCGATCTTCGTCGAGGCCATTCGGCTTGCCGCGCAGCACCATCCGGAAGGCCGGTTCCCCGACAGCGCTTCGGCCCTGGTCGATCTTGAACGTCGCGGGCAGTTCGAGGGTGAGGCCAGCCACGACGTGTTCCAGTGGGGCGATCGCAGGTCGGACAGGGAGCTGTTTGAGAGCAGCTATTTTGTCTCCTTCGTCTGGCTGCCACCGGCCGAGGAGACCTCGCGCATGGAAAGCTGGCTCTATGAGGGTCGGGCCACCAGCGGCGTTGATCCAAAGGAGCTGTTGAAAAGCTTCGTCGACCGCACCGACCGCGTTCTGAACCTGGTTGAGAGCTTCGTTCCTGAGGTCGAATGGCTCGACGACGCCGCGACGCTCACCTACCTCCACTCGACGATCTCGACCAACCGCCATCAAGTGCGTGTTCCCGAGACGCCCATGCACCTCGATGCGCTTCTGGTCGATCAGCCGCTCGCCGGCGGACTTGAGCCGCGGCTCGGCGACAGACATCTGCGCACGCTGACCATTATCGGCTTTCCCACCGTGACCTTTCCCGGGATCCTCGACGATCTCAACCGGCTTGCCTTCCCCTATCGCTGGTCGACACGGGCGATCCTGCTCGACAAGACCGACGCGACCCGGCTGCTGACGAAGATCCGGCGCCAGTGGTTTGCCAAGCGCAAGTCCGTCGCCGCGATCCTCAAGGAGGTGCTGACCAATGAGGCATCGGTACTTGTCGACACCGATGCCGCCAACAAGGCGGCCGATGCGGACGCGGCCCTTCAGGATCTCGGCTCCGACCAGGTCGGACAAGCCTATGTCACCGCGACGGTCACGGTGTGGGATCCCGATCCGCTGGTCGCCGATGAGAAACTTCGGCTGGTCGAGAAGGTCATCCAAGGCAAGGACTTCACCTGTATCGTCGAAGGCGTCAACGCCATCGAGGCATGGCTTGGCAGCATTCCCGGCCACGTCTATGCCAACGTCCGCCAGCCGCCGCTATCGACGCTGAACCTCGCTCACATGATCCCGCTCTCGGCGGTCTGGGCAGGTCCGGTTGAAGACGAGCATCTTGGCGCACCGGCGCTGTTCTTCGCCAGGACCGAAGGTGCAACGCCATTCCGGTTCAGCCTGCATGTTGGCGACGTCGGCCACACGCTGGTCATCGGCCCGACAGGTGCCGGCAAGTCGGTGCTCCTGGCGATGATGGCGCTTCAGTTCCGGCGCTATGAAGGTAACCAGATTTTCGCGTTCGACTTCGGCGGCTCCATCCGGGCTGCCATGCTCGCCATGGATGGCGACTGGCACAATCTGGGCGGCAATGCGACAAGCGCAGAGAGCCGGGACGATCCGCTTGCCCTGCTGACCTTGGCGGACCTTTCTGACGATGCCGATGCCGTTTCGCTGCAGCCGCTCAGCCGCATCCATCATACGCCGGAGCGTGCCTGGGCGGCCGACTGGCTGGTCGACATTCTTCTGCGCGAGGGCGTCCCCGTGACGCCGCAGGTCAAGGAGCATCTGTGGTCGGCGCTGACCTCGCTTTCCTCAGCACCTGTCCAGGAGCGGACATTGACCGGCCTCACGGTGCTGCTGCAGTCATCGCCGTTGAAGCAGGCGCTGCGGCCCTATTGCATTGGCGGTCCCTTTGGCCGGCTGCTCGACGCCGAGCATGAGCGTCTCGGCGAGGCCTCGGTCCAAGCATTCGAAACCGAAGGACTGATCGGCACCGGTGCGGCGCCCGCCGTGCTTGCCTACCTTTTCCACCGCATCGAGCAGCGGATGGATGGACGGCCGACGCTGCTGATCATCGACGAGGGTTGGCTGGCGCTCGACGACGGAGGTTTTGCCGATCAGCTCCGCGAATGGCTAAAGACGCTTCGCAAGAAGAATGCATCGGTGATTTTTGCCACGCAGTCGCTCTCCGACATCGACGGCAGCAAGATCGCGCCGGCCATCGTCGAGAGTTGCCCGACGCGGCTGTTCCTGCCGAACGAACGCGCCATCGAGCCGCAGATCACCGAAATCTACCGGCGCTTCGGCCTCAACGATCGCCAGATCGAGATCGTCGCCCGGGCAACGCCGAAGCGCGACTATTACTGCCAGAGCCGGCGCGGCAACCGGCTGTTCGAACTGGGCCTCGGTCCGATCGCACTGGCGCTTTGTGCCGCGTCGTCCAAATCCGACCAGGCTGCGATCGGCCGCGTCATCGCTGAAGCCGGCCAGGAACATTTCCTCGAGGCCTGGCTTGCCGATCGCGGCCTGCGATGGGCGGCCGACCTCATCCCCGATCTCACCAATGTCACCGACCAAACGGTAGAGGAGCCCTCGTCATGAATTCGCTTCGCACCATCCTTCGTTCCCGAAGCACGGCTGCCGGCATTGTCGCAATCGCGATGACCCTGTCGTCGGCACCTGCGTCGGCATTCATCGTCTTTGATCCGACCAACTACAGCCAGAACCTGCTGCAGGCCGCCCGCGCCCTGGAGCAGATCCAGAACCAGGTGACCTCGCTTCAGAACGAAGCACAGATGCTGATCAACCAGGCGAGGAACCTCACTTCGCTGCCGACCTCACTGCTGGGCGAGATCGAAGGCAATTTTTCGCAGATGAAGACCCTGCTCGGCCAAGCCGACAGGCTCGCCTACAGCGTCCAGGACATCGATAGCCAGTTTGCCTCGACCTACCGGAATTTCGGTTCGGATCTTTCCAGCCAGCAGCTTGTCGATGGCGCGCGCGAACGCTGGCAGACCTCGGTGTCGGCGTTCGAGCATTCGCTGAAGGCCGGAGCCGTCGCCGTCGACAACATTGAGGGGACACAGGAACAGACGAGCGCGCTGGTCGGCGCCAGCCAGTCGGCCGTCGGCGTCCTGCAGGCGACGCAGGCCGGCAACCAGCTTCTGGCCGTGCAAGCCAAGCAGGTCGCCGACCTGACCGCGATGCTGGCCGCGCAGGGGCGCGCCAGCGCCTTGGAGCAGGCGAGGCAGGCCGCCGCGCAGGAACAGGCGCGGCAGCAATTCAGCCGCTTCATGGCCGGCAGCGGTTACAGCCCGTCATCCGTGAAGATGTTCCACGACTGAGGTGTGACGATCCATGGATCTCAAGATCGCCGCCCGGATGATAGCCGTTCTCGCCCTTGTCGCCGCCATGACCGCCGCCTTCATGGTGCTGCGCGGCGCCGGCTCGCAGGATGCGTCCTCCCGGCGCCCTGCACACCCGGGCGGCGAGCCAGTCAGGGCCGAACTGGAACGGTGTCGCGACATCGGTATGGCCGCGATTGCCGACGCGGCCTGCAGGAAGGCCTGGGTTGAAAACCGCCGGCGTTTCCTTGAGCCGGCACCGCACGTGTCGCCTTATGCGGCTCCGTCTGCAGACAAGGACCAGAGCCGCCTCTTGCCCGCACAGCCGGCTACACCGCCGAGCGCGCAGAATCCCTCTCGCCCGGACAGGGTGGCGCCATGAATGACACTGGTGTCATCGACCGCTTCCTGGAAACATTCACCCGCTACATCGATTCCGGTTTTGGGCTGCTTGGCGGCGAGGTCGCCTTTCTCAGCTCGACCCTGATCGTCATCGACATCACGATCGCCGGGCTGTTCTGGGCCTGGGGTGCTGACGAGGACGTTTTGCACCGGCTGGTCAAGAAGACCCTCTATATCGGCTTCTTCGCCTTCATCATCGGCAACTTTAACCGCCTTGCCGGCATCGTCTTCCAGAGTTTTTCCGGGCTCGGGCTTAAGGCTGGGGGATCGGCACTCTCCGGCTCCGCGCTGTTGCAGCCGGGGCGCGTTGCGCAGGTGGGCATTGATGCCGGCAATCCGATCCTCGAGGCCGCCAGCCAGTTGATGGGGTACGTTTCGTTCTTCGAGAATTTCGTCCAGATCGCAGTCTTGATGATCGCCTGGGCGATCGTGCTGATCGCGTTCTTCATTCTGGCCGTCCAGATCTTCGTCACTCTGATCGAGTTCAAGCTGACGACGCTTGCCGGCTTCGTGCTGATCCCCTTTGCGCTGTTCGGCCGGACTGCCTTCCTTGCCGAAAAAGTGCTCGGCAACATTGTTGCCTCGGGCGTGAAGATCCTGGTGCTTGCCGTCATCGTCGGAATTGGCTCGGGCCTCTTCGGCGAGTTCACGCAAGGTTTTGGGGCGGACGAGCCTACGATCACCGATGCGCTGTCGCTTGTGCTGGGTGCCCTGTCGCTGATGGGGCTGTCGATCTTTGGCCCCGGCATAGCGACAGGCCTGGTTTCCGGTGCGCCACAGCTTGGTGCGGGCGCCGCTATCGGCACGAGCCTGGCTGCCGTCGGCCTTGGTGCGGCCGGTGCCATGGGTGCTCGGGCCGCATTGAGTGGCGCTGCTGGTGCGATCGGGGCGGGAGGGCGCATGTCAGCAGCCGCTGCGCGCGGCGGTGCGCATCTTGCCGGAAGCACGACGACGGCATGGGGACTTGGCGCAGCCACGTCCGGACAGGGCGGCGCCGACTCGATCGCCGCCGGCATGGCGGGCGTCGCCAGGGCCGGCGCCGGCGCTGCCGCACAGCCGGTGAGGCAGGCTATGTCGCGCGCGGCTTCAGGCTTGTCGTCCAGTCATCAGGCCGGGCGCTCGGCCGCGTGGACCGCGACCGGTGGAGAGCGGCCATCGGAGGCGATGGCTTCAGCGTCGGGCTCGACAGCCGAATCCGGTGTGCAATCCCCGCCGGCCTGGGCCGCACGCATGAAGCGCGGCCAGACCATGAGCCATGGCGCCAGCATGGCCGCGCACTCCGTTCGCTCAGGCGACCATGGCGGCGGCTCGATGAATGTTTCTCTCAATCAGGACGATCGCCGATGAGCATCTTCAGACGACCTTCCGTTCGATATGGCAAGACACCGCAGCCGGAGACGCCGTACCAGCGTGCCGCCCAAGTCTGGGATGAGCGCATCGGTTCGGCTCGTGTCCAAGCAAAAAATTGGCGCGTGATGGCCTTCGGCGCGCTGGTGCTGGCCGGTGGCTTCGCCTCCGCCTTGGTCTGGCAGTCGACGCGCGGTTCCGTGGTTCCTTGGGTGGTGGAGGTCGACAAGCTTGGTGAGGCGCAAGCGGTCGCTTCCGCCGTCTCCGATTACCGGCCGACCGATCCTCAGCTCGCCTGGCACCTAGCCCGCTTCATCGAACAGGTGAGGGCCGTCCCGGATGATCCCGTGATCGTCCGCCAGAACTGGTTGCGCGCCTACGACTACACCACCGATCGCGGTGCCATCTCGCTGAACGACTATGCCCGCCTGAACGACCCTTTTGCCAAGGTTGGCAAGATCCAGATCGCCGTCGAGGTCTCAAGCGTCATTCGTGCCTCGCCAAACTCGTTCCGTGTCGCCTGGATCGAGCGCCGCTACGAGAACGGCAGCCTGGCTAGCTCCGAGCGCTGGGCCGCCATCCTCACCATTGTGATTCAGCAACCCCGGGACGCCGACCGGCTCAAGGCCAATCCGCTCGGTGTCTACGTCAACGCCATCAACTGGTCGAAGGAGCTTTCGTGATGTGTGCGACACGAACATTCAACAGGAAGCTGGACACAGCGCGCACTGTGACGATGGCAGTCGTGCTGTCAGCAACAGCGCTCGCCGGTTGCGCCTCGAGAAAATACATTCCGCCCGAGATCAGGTACGACGAAGCGATGCCGGCCATCCGCAAGGTCGACCCGCCTGGCCCGGTCAAGGTGGTGGAGCTGCCGAAGCCCCTTCCGCTCCCTGGCCAGTTGAAGCCGGTCGGGACCATGAGCGCCAAGGCGGAGCCCGCCGATCCCAAGCAGCGGATCAGCCAGGCCAATGAGGCGGCACGCATGCAGCCGGTTCGCGATGGCTTCATCAACGCGATCCAGCTTTATCCCTGGAGCGAAGGCGCGCTCTATCAGATCTACGCCGCACCCGGCCAGGTGACCGATATTGCCTTGCAACCCGGCGAACAGCTCGTCGGCTCCGGCCCTGTCGCCGCCGGCGACACGGTGCGTTGGATCGTCGGCGATACCGAGAGCGGGGCAGGGGAGCGGCTTCAGGTCCATATCCTCGTCAAGCCGACGCGGCCCGATCTGGTGACCAACCTCGTCATCAACAGCGACCGCCGCACCTATCACCTCGAGCTGCGGTCGACCGAAAAGACCTATATGGCCTCGGTGTCCTGGCAGTATCCACAGGATCAGTTGATCGCACTACGCCGCCAGAACGTGCAGGCTTCGGCCGCCCAGCCGGTAGCCGCCGGCGTCGACATCCAGAAACTCAACTTCCGCTATCGCATCGAGGGCGACACCGCACCCTGGAAGCCGCTGCGGGCGTTCGACGATGGCGCGAAGGTCTATATCGAGTTCCCGTCAGGCATTGGCCAGGGAGAGATGCCGCCGCTGTTCGTCATCGGCCCGTCGGGGGGCTCCGAACTGGTCAACTACCGCGCACGGCAGAACTACTATGTCGTCGACCGGCTCTTCGCCGCAGCCGAACTGAGGCTCGGCGACAAGGCGAGTGAGAAGCGCGTTCGCATCGTGCGCACCGATGGTCGGCCTCAGCGCAGCGTGGGACTGTTCCGATGAGCGAGGCGACTAATGTCTCGGGCCAGGACCTGCGAGCTGAGCTGCGGCTGCGGCCAGCACCCACCCGGGTGATGCGGCTGTCGCGCAAGGTGCTGGTCGGCCTCGGCGGTGTGGCCAGCATCGCGATCCTTGGCGCGCTGGTGTGGGCGCTCGACACCAGGCGGCGCGACAACGAGCCACCGTCCGAGCTCTTCACCACCGAAAACCGCTCGACTGCCGATGGGCTGCAGGCGCTGCCCAAGGATTACGCCGGCGTGCCGAAACTCGGCCCCGCTCTGCCAGGCGATCTTGGCCGTCCTATCCTGCGTGCCCAGGAGCGCGGGGCGCCGGTGCAGATGCCAGCCATCGGCGCCTCGCGTGTCGACCAGGACGAACAACGCCGCCTGGCCGAAATCGAGTCAGCGCGCGTGGCGAAGCTGTTCACCGATACCAGCGTGCGAGTAAATCCACCGCAGCACCTTCCTGGCGCGGGAGATTCGGTCGCCGACGCTACGTCCAAGTTGACGGTACCAAGCGAGCAACGGCCATCGGATCCAGGCTCTGTTCAAGGCACGCAGGATAGCAAGCTTGCTTTCGTCAATGCAGAGCCGGATCGACGCACCGTCAGTCCCGACCGACTCGCTACAAAGTCCTCACCTTATGTCGTTCAGGCCGGCACGATCATTCCGGCGGCGCTTATCACCGGCATTCGCTCCGATCTTCCCGGCCAGATCACGGCTCAGGTCACGGAAAATGTCTACGACAGCCCGACAGGATCGTTTCTGCTCATTCCGCAAGGCGCAAGGCTGATCGGCCAGTACGACAGCAAGGTTGCCTTCGGACAGTCACGTGTGCTGCTGGTCTGGAACCGGCTCATCATGCCCGACGGCACCTCAATCGTGCTGGAGCGTCAACAGGGTACGGATGCGCAAGGGTTTTCCGGACTTGAGGACGAAGTAGACCATCACTGGGGCCAGCTGTTCCGGGCCGCTGCGCTCTCGACGTTGTTGGGCATCGGCAGCAGCCTCGGTTCCAGCGACAATGAGAGCGACATCGCCAAGGCGATCCGCGAAAGCGCACAGAATTCGACAAGCAATGTCGGTCAGCAGATCGTGGGTCGCCAACTCGATGTCCAGCCAACGCTCACAGTCCGGACGGGTTTCCCAGTTCGGGTGATCGTCAATCGCGACCTCGTGCTGGCGCCATACGGAACAGTGAAGGCACCGTCATGACGAAGCTGAAACTCTCTGCCATTCCCGACGATCGGCCGGTCAAGATTACGGTCGAGCTGCCCGCGCCCGTTCACCGCGATCTTGTCGCCTACGCAGAGGTGCTCGGTCGTGAAACAGGGAAGACAGTCGCGGATCCCGCGAAGCTCATCGCGCCGATGCTTGCACGGTTCATGATGACGGACAGGGCGTTCAGTCGGGCGCGGCGCGATGCCAAGTCAGGATAGTCCTTGAGGCGCGCGCTTCGTCTCCACGAAACGGAGGCTGACGTCGGGCGTGCTTCGGATGAAGTCGACAACTGCATCCAGAAGCTCGGTCACATGCTCGGACACCTCGGGACCGGCGGTCGGGCCATCGCCTTGTTGTCCCCTTGCCGTGCCCGCCGTCGCGAGTGTCCCGTCGAGGTCCCTCAGGACCCGACGCAGGTCACGCAGGAGTGCTGCGCCGGCGGGAGTTGGCCGGACTCCGCCCGGATGCCGCGCGAAGATCGCGGTTCCGAGCGCATGCTCAAGGTCCCGGATGCGCCGGCTCAGGGAAGAATGGTGTATGCCCGTGCGTCGGGAAGCGCCGAGGAAACTGCCTTCCTCGGCGACAACAAGTGCGCAATCAAGCGTGAGGAGCTGGATCCGTCGCCGCATTGCGCTTCCTTCTCCGGAGACATGGGAGCGGCCATGACCATTGATGATAGAGATGCCCCATCGGGATCGCAGGCGCTGGCGCTAGCCGCAACCGGCCTGCCTACGAGACGGCGTCACGCATTTCGCGGAGCCGGGCGAGCGTGCGTTGGTCGAAGCTCGCGGTGACAGCCAGGGTCTCTTCGCCACTGATTACGCGAGGTATCCCGAGGGGCGTGACCTTGAAATGCAGTTGCACAAGCCTGAGCAGCCAGAGCGGGTTCATCTCGATGATGATCGTGTCCACGCCGTTATGTAGGCCCCACTCGACGATCCCGGAGAGCAGAGCATTCGCCACCGGGCTGAGCATCCGGCCGCGCTCGCGGTGGCCGGCCTCGACGCAGTAGCGTGTCCACTCCCAGATGTTCGAACCAACCGGCCGCTCGACTTCGCAGAGTGGGGAAAGCACCGCGGACAGCAGGTGTGGCCGTGTCGACGGTAGTAGACGCTGATAGCCGATGACATGATTGTCGTCGTCAATGAAGAGCATGTGAACGGCGTAATCGTCGTCGAACCGATCAATTTCCTGACCATCCTCACGTCGCAATTCCGACCAGCCTCTCTCTTCCACAAACACCTTGTGGCGAAGGCGGAAGGCCTGTTGCATTTCATCGCGATAGAGGTCGAAATTTTCGTTGGTCACGATGTGCAGCATAGGTTGTCCTTCACGGTTGAGGTCAACCTACAGTCTGCCGGCCTCGTTCCCGTTCGGGCATCACGTGATTGCGTGAGGGTCAGGCTATCAAGCCGAGCCTAAATGCCTCCGCGACGGCGTGCACGGTGTTCTGCACGCCCAGTCTCTCGCGTGCGGCGCGCAGATGACTGTCGGCGGTATGGATGCTGATCCCGAGGCGATCGGCAATAGCCTCGACAGACAGTCCATTGGAAGCCCATTGCAGTACATCGTGTTGGCGAGGTGAAAGGCTGACCGCCTCTGTCTGCCCGTCTTCTTCGGCCAGGACCACGGCTTTCCCGAAAGCATACGCCGCCACGAGAAGGAACGCGTCCTGTTCGCCAGGCGGCAGTTCGAGCCTTTCACCGGCAATGGATAGTCCGACTCTCTGCCGCTCGACTGTCAAGAACGAAAACGTCAGACCTTCACGCAGTCCGAACTCGGCCGCTTCGTCCATGACACGACGGCCGCCGGGCCAGAGTTCACCAAGATTGCCAAGGTCTCGCCACGAAAACGGCTGACTTCCCTGCGCGACGAGGCGAATGGTCGGGTCGCGATAGAGATAGCCCATCGAGAAATAGCGATCCGACCATTCTGCCGGCCAGTGGTCCAGAAGCACATGGGAAAGCTGCTCACGGCGTGAGGCACTGCGGGGCGGGATGATGCCGGCAAGGATGTTGGTTGTGCCGAACTGACCGGCAAACGAGAGAAGCGCCTGGCTGACATCCTTCGCAGATTTGCTGCGTTGGATGTCAAGGATGGACGCATATGTTTCATCGAGCTTGCGTCGCCAGTTTCTTGTTGTGCCGTTGGACCGCGCTGGTCTCGTCCGGCTCGGTAGCATCGTCCCGTCCTCACATTCGCGTCGATCCAATCTAGTGTAGGAGATTATGAATGTCGACATTAAAAGGATAGATTCATGATTGACAAATGTCGACATTATGAGTTTCATACACGTGCGCCGGAAGAGCGACAGTTCGTTCAAGAAAGGGGAATGCCATGGAGAAGCGCAGTTTGATTGGCCTGATAGTCGGTACCGTTCTGATGGCCGGAACCGGGGCAGCGGCAGCGGCAGAAATCACAATCACGTGCGGCGTGGCCGGAACGGAGTTTGATCTGTGCAAGAGTGGCGCCGAAGCATGGGGAAAGAAGACCGGCAACACCATCCGCGCAATTCGGAACGTCGAGGACTCCAGCGAGCAGTATGGACTTTACCAGCAGCGGCTAACCGCCCAGTCGAGCGAGGTCGACGTCTACATGCTCAACAACATATGGCCGGGAGCGCTGGCCAGGCACTTCATCGATCTGAAGCCGTACACGAAGGGAAGCGAGGCCGAGCACTACCCCAACATTCTGGCCGACTATCTGGTCGACGGCAAGCTGGTCGGGCTTCCCTGGTATAACGATGTCGGCGTGCTCTACTATCGCAAGGATCTTCTCGAGAAATACGGCAAACAGGTGCCAAAGACCTGGGAGGAGCTGACGCAGACCGCGCAAACCATCATGGATGCCGAACATGCCGCCGGTAATGACAAGCTCTGGGGCTTCGTTTTCCAGGGCAAGGCATATGAAGGACTTTCCTGCAACGCGGTCGAATGGATCGATGCATTCGGCGGTGGCACCGTCATTGACCGGAAAGGCAAGATTACCGTCAACAACCCCAATGCCGCAAAGGCGCTTTCGCTCGCTGCAAGCTGGATCGGCAAGATTTCTCCCGAAGGCGTGCTTGGCGATGCGGAGGAAGAGACGCGCGGCATCTTCCAGACGGGCAACGCAGTGTTCCTGCGCAACTGGCCCTACGTCTGGGCTATGGCCAGCAGCGACGACAGTCCGATCAAGGGCAAGTTCGGCGTCGCAGCTCTGCCGCAGGGAGATGTCGAGGGCGGTAAGCCTACCGGCAACATCGGAGGCTGGGGGCTCGGTGTCTCCGAATACTCCAAAAACAGGGAACTGGCGGTCGACCTCGTCCTCTATCTGACCAGCGCCGCCGAGCAGAAGCGCCGGGCGATCTCCAATTCCTTCCTACCGACGCGGCCTGCGCTGTTCGAGGATGCAGATATCCTGAAGGCCGTCCCGCTGTTCGCAAGTATCGGCCCGATCGTGGAGAATGGCGTGGCGTTGCCCTCGACTGTCACCGGCGCAAAGTACAACCAGGTGTCAGCGGCGTTCTGGGAGAGCGTGCACGCAGTGCTGGAGGGAAGCGAAACCCCCGAGGATGCCCTGCCGGAACTGGAGGCCAACCTTTCGAAGATTGGCCGGGGAGGGTGGTGATGTCGACGGGCGCAGTCTCGCTCGAGAGACGGCGTGTCCGGACCGCGTGGATATTTCTGTCGCCTGCTATCGCCGTCTTTGCGGCGGTGGCAGCCTGGCCGCTGCTCCGCACGATCTGGCTCGGCCTTACGGATGCGGGCCTCGGAGCGGAAACAAGCGGCCAGTTTATCGGCTTCTCGAATTTTCTAGCGCACGACCAGGACGGCTGGTCGGGGCTGCTTGTCGATCGTGACTGGTGGCGCGCCGTATTCAACACAGTGACCTTTGCGGGCATCTCGGTCGTGCTTGAGACCGTTATCGGCTTCGCGCTGGCGCTGCTCATCGATCGCGAGTTTCCGGGACGTGGACTCCTGAGGGCCGCGATCCTGATCCCCTGGGCAATTCCCACGATTGTCGCGGCCAAGCTCTGGGGCTGGATGCTCAACGACCAGTACGGCATCGTCAATCACGTGCTTCTGATGTCCGGCGTTATTCATGAACCTGTCGCTTGGATCGCCAATCCCGCCATCGCCTACTGGACCGTGATCATCGCGGACGTCTGGAAGGAAACGCCCTACATGACGCTGCTCATCCTCGCAGGACTGCAGATGCTGCCGCGGGACTGCTTCGAGGCAGCCCGCATCGATGGCGCCGGGCCGTGGACGATATTGACGCGGATCACCCTGCCATTGATCTGGCCGGCCCTGATAGTCGCCGTCACGTTCCGTGCGCTTGATGCATTGCGTGTTTTCGACGTCATCTATGTCCTCACATCCAACAACAAGCGCGTCATGTCCATGTCGATGTTCGCACGCCGCGAGCTGATTGATTTTCAGCTTGCAGGCTACGGTTCGGCGGCCGCAACCCTCCTGTTCCTGACGATTGCGGCAATGACCATCATGTTCCTTACCGCGACGAGGTCGAGCACTTTGGGGAAAATGTCATGAGGGCTTTCCTTCGCAAGGCAGGGCTCTACGCGCTCGCGCTTCTCGCCGCATTTTATGTGCTGTTCCCGTTCTATTACGCGATCGTGTCGTCGCTGAAGTCCGGTGCGGATTTGTTCGTCGCCGAACTATGGCCGAGCCACGTGGGTCTGTCGAACTTCGTAGCAGTGCTCGCGGATGGTCAGTTCGTGCACAACATCCTGAATTCGCTCATTGTCGCATCTGCGGTTACCGCAGTGTCCCTCGCTGTCGCAATGGGCGCCGCATTCGCTCTTGGCCGCATCCGGTTCCGCGGCCGGGATACCACGATGCTGGCAATCCTGTCCGTCTCGATGTTCCCGCAGGTCGCGGTTCTGGCCGGCCTTTTCGAGCTCATCCGGGGGCTCGGCCTCTACAACTCACTTGGCGGGCTTGTGTTGTCGAACCTTATCCTGACCCTCCCGTTCACAGTCTGGGTCCTGACTGCTTTCATGCGCGAACTCCCGGTCGAACTGGAGGAAGCCGCCTATGTCGACGGCGCCACGCCGCTGATCGTTCTGACGCGCATCTTCCTACCGTTGATGACGCCGGCCCTGGTCACGACGGGCCTGCTGACCTTCATCGCATCGTGGAACGAATTTCTTTTCGCCCTGACGTTCACGCTGACGGACGACGTCCGCACGGTGCCGGTGGCAATCGCCACCATGAGCGCAAACAGCCACTACGAATTGCCGTGGGGAAAGATCATGGCTGCGTCGGTGGTTGTGACGGCCCCGGTGGTTCTCGTCGTGCTCGTTTTCCAAAGGCGCATCGTGTCCGGCCTTGTGGCGGGCGCCGTAAAAGGCTGATCTGAAAGGAAATCTGAAATGACAAAAAACGGCTTGGCTCCGGGGCGTGACGCCGTCGCGCGGGACTGGTGGAGGGGCGCTACCGTCTACATGGTCTATATCCGCAGCTTCATGGATGGAAACGGCGACGGAGTAGGCGACCTGCCGGGGCTGCTGGAGAAGGCGGATTACATCGCCTCTCTGGGCGTTGATGCGGTCTGGATTTCCCCCTTCTTCGTCTCTCCGATGAAGGATTTCGGCTACGACGTCGCCCACTTCACCGATGTGGATCCTGTCTTCGGGACGCTCGCCGATTTCGACGCTGTCGTCGCGCGGTTCCACGAACTCGACGTGAAGGTCCTGCTCGACATGGTCGTCAGCCACACCTCCGACCAGCATCCCTGGTTCGAGGAGAGCAGGGCCGACCGAACCAACGCAATGGCTGACTGGTATGTCTGGGCCGATCCGAAGCCCGATGGCTCGCCGCCGAACAACTGGTTGTCGGTATTCGGTGGTTCAGCGTGGCAATGGGATCCGCGTCGCGGGCAGTACTACCTCCACAACTTTCTCCGGTCACAGCCCGATCTCAACTACCACAACCCTGACGTCCCTAGGGCCACGCTTGCCGCCTTCGAGTTCTGGCTCCAACGCGGGGTCGATGGGTTCCGCCTCGACACGGCCGACTACTATTTTCACGACAGCGAGTTGCGGGACAACCCGGCCATTCCGGAAGGGTTTTCCGGTTCGACCGCACCGCGCAGCAATCCCTATGCGATGCAGCTTCACAGCCATCAAAAAATGCGGCCGGAAAACCTTGGCTTTCTGGAGCAGCTGCGTGCGCTGATGAAGCGATATGGCGATGCGGTCCTGATCGGTGAACTGCCTGTCGACCAGGATGAACCCCTTTGGACCCGATCCTATACGAGCCAGGAACGACTCCACACCGCCTACACGTTCAGAATGGTTGCTACCACCTCGCCTAATCAGATCCGCAATATCGTCTCGGAAATGGAAGAGGGAATTGGCGAGGGATGGCATGCGTGGGCGCTTTCCAGCCTTGATGTCAGGCGTGTTCTTTCGCGCTGGAAGATCGGTAACCCCGACCGCGCGGCACCGCTGCTGATGGCATTGCTGGCCTGCCTGCGGGGAACCGCTCTCTACTATCAGGGAGAGGAACTGGGGTTTTCCGAATCCGAAGTCGCATTCGACCAGCTGCAGGATCCTTATGGCATCGAGTTCTGGCCAACATTCAAGGGGCGCGACGGCTGCCGGACGCCCATTGCCTGGAGTTCCAGCGGACAGTTCGGAGGCTTCTCCGGGGTCAAGCCATGGCTGCCCGTCGATGCGGCGCAGATGGCGCGTTCTGTGGAGCGCCAGGGTGGCGATCCGGAGTCGGGTCTCAATCGGGCCAGGCGGTTTCTCGCCTGGAGGAAAGAGCATCCGGCCTTGCGTTGGGGGAGCGTCCGTTTCCTCGACGCACCACAGCCTGTGCTCGCGCTGATCCGGGAGACTGGCGACGATGTGACCGCCGCGGTGTTCAATCTAGGCAGCGAAAGGGTCGAGTTCAACGCCCCGGAACTGGCTGCCCTGACCACCCTTGCCGGTCACGGCTTCACCGGTTCAGCCGAGGACGGGCGGATACACCTCAATGCACTGGACGCTGTGTTCCTGGGTCCTGCCTCGACCGCTCCAGCTCTGGCAGCGACGGCGGCCGCCCGGGCCCTTTGAGGAAGACAATCCGATGACAGTTCACGGTGATGAATGGTGGCGGTCAGCCGTCATCTACATGGTCTATATCCGCAGCTTCAGGGACGGCAACGGTGACGGAATCGGCGATCTGCCCGGTCTTCTCGCAGAAGTCGACCATATCGCGTCGCTGGGTGTAGACGCGGTCTGGATATCGCCCTTTTTCAGGTCTCCGATGAGGGATTTTGGCTACGACGTTGCCGACTATCGGGACGTCGATCCGATCTTCGGAACCATAGCCGACTTCGACGCGGTGCTGGCAGCGTTTCATGCACGCAACATCAGGGTTCTGCTTGATCTTGTCGTCAGCCACACGTCCGATCAGCATGACTGGTTCGAGGAAAGCCGCGCCGGGCGGTCCGGCCCGAAGGCAGACTGGTATGTATGGGTCGATCCGAAGCCCGACGGTTCGCCGCCCTCGAACTGGCTCTCGCTGTTCGGCGGGTCGGCCTGGCAGTGGGAGCCGCAGCGCGGACAATATTATCTGCACAATTTCCTGCGCTCGCAGCCGGATCTCAACTATCACGCGCCGCAGGTTCAGGATGCGATCCTCGATGTCTTCGAGTTCTGGCTCGGGCGTGGCGTCGACGGGTTCCGCCTCGATGTGGTGAATTTCTATGTGCATGACCGTCATCTGCGGGACAATCCGCCGGTTCCGGCTGATGCCGATCTCTCGACGGTTCCGGCCAGCAATCCCTATGGCCATCAGCTTCATCTCCATGACAAGAACCAGCCCGAAAACCTGGTCTTTCTGGAGCGGCTACGGGGACTGATGCGCCGTTACGGTGACGCCTTTCTGCTCGGCGAACTTGGTGTGGATGAGGAAGTTCCCGAATGGACGCGGCGCTACACGCAATCCGGCGAGCGGCTCCATACGGCCTACACCTTTGAACTGCTGGCAGCGAAGGAGCCGGATGCGGTCCACATCCGCAATGTGGTCTCGGCGATGGACCGTGGCATCGGCAACGGGTGGACAGCATGGTCGCTCTCCAATCTCGACAATCCGCGGGTCGTTTCCCGCTGGCATGCCGAAGATTGTCCGGACCGGGCTGCGCCGCTCTTCATCGCGCTTCTCGCCACATTCCGGGGCACTATCTGCTTGTACCAGGGCGAGGAACTCGGTTTCGAGGATGCACGGGTTGCATTCGAGGATGTGCAGGATCCCTACGGCCTGGAATTCTGGCCCATCTACAAGGGGAGGGACGGTTGCCGGACCCCAATAGCGTGGACCTCGGAGGTGCCCTTCGGAGGGTTCTCGGATCACAAACCCTGGCTGCCGGTCGATCCTCGTCACATTGCCCGCTCGGTGGAGCACCAGAGAGAATTTGCAGCCTCGAGCCTGAACCGGGCGCGGACTTTCCTGTCCTGGCGGCAAGCGCAACCGGAGTTTAATGCGGGATCAATGAGATTCCTCGACGTTCCTGCGCCTCTGGTGGCGGTGGCGCGCGAAACGGAGCATGGCTCGCTGATCGGCATATTCAATCCGGGTCCTAAGGAGGTCGAACTTACGCTGGCCGGTCTGGCTGGCGCGGAGATGACGGCTGGACACGGCTTTTCAGGGCACTTCGAGAGGGGTCGGGTAGTGCTCGATGGGTATGACGCGGCCTATCTGCGCGTCGGTCGACAGGAGATCTGACTTATGGCCAGGGTTGAGCTGAACAATATTGGAAAGGCCTATGGAGCCGCGCGGGTCATCGACGACGTGAGCTTTACGGTCGAGGACGGGGAATTTGTCGTCTTTGTCGGGCCGTCCGGCTGTGGCAAGTCGACCCTGTTGCGCCTTATCGCCGGCCTCGATGATCCGTCCGGCGGTGATATCCTGATTGCCGGAAATCGCGTGAACGACAGACTGCCCCGCGAGCGGGGCATCGCCATGGTTTTCCAGTCCTATGCGCTCTATCCCCATATGACCGTGTCGAAGAATATGGCGTTCGGACTGGAACTTGCAGGGACCGACAAGGCGACGATCGAAGCTCGCGTGAAGCGGGCCGCCGAAATCCTCGATCTTGCGCCGCTCATGGAGCGGCTGCCGAAACAGCTCTCTGGCGGGCAGCGCCAGCGCGTCGCTATAGGCAGGGCGATCGTACGCGAACCAAAGGTGTTCCTGTTCGACGAACCTCTGTCGAACCTTGATGCAGCTCTGCGTGTTCAGATGCGGATCGAGATCGCCAGGCTTCAGGCGCGCCTTGGCGCCACAACCATCTACGTCACGCACGATCAGGTCGAGGCCATGACACTCGCTTCCAAAATCGTTGTCCTCAACGCCGGACGAGTCGAGCAGGTGGGCGCGCCTCTGGAGCTCTATGACTCGCCCGCGAACTTGTTTGTCGCAGGCTTCATCGGCTCCCCGAAAATGAACTTCATCGATGCGGAGGTCACCGAACGAAGCGACACCTCGGTCGGCCTGCACCTTCCCGGCGGCAAGCACATCGAACTGCCGGCTGCAGGGTCCACCGGCTCATCAGAGGAAAAACTCACGCTCGGAATCCGGCCCGAGCACATTATCCTGAGACCAGATCCTGCTGGACAGGATGGCATGATCGAATTCATCGAGGAACTTGGCGACTGCCATCACCTCTACGTTCGCTTTGGCGGCGAGCAGACCGTTACCGTCCGCGGCGAAGGTAAATCAAGGTGGCGTCTTCGGGATCCAGTGCAACTGGTGTTCGATCCGGAGCGCTGTCACCTCTTCGGGAACGACGGGAGGGCATTGACCTGTCAACGTCGTTTGTCTGATGTTGTGCCTGTCGACAATCAGAATTAGAACAGAAGCCGATGCCGGGCGCTGATGGTGGGGCTCCGCGGCGATACCCTCGAAAGGCTCTTATGTCAGCACAGGATCTCAGCAAACGCGACCCGAATTTCCAGGCCAAGACTTTTGCCGATCAGGTCGTCGATGCGGTGTTCGAACAGGCCGCGCAGGGCATTCTTCTTCCGGGTGACCGCATCCTCGAGGTTGAACTGGCAGCCAAGCTCGGCGTGAGCCGGGCGCCAATTCGCGAAGCCCTGCGCATCCTCGAGACACAAGGTCTGATCGAGAGCGTCCCTTATCGTGGGATGCGCATCTTTGACGTCACGGCGAGCCTCGTGCGCGAACTCAATGTGGTGCGGCGCGAGCTTGAAGCCCTGGCGGTCACTGAGGCCGTGTCGACCGGTGCCATGAAGCGGCTGACGGCGGAGCTGACGGACATAGTCCGAGCGATGGAAGGCGCCGCCACGCAGGGCCAAAGGCGTGAGGCAGCACGGCTCGACGCGCAGTTTCATACCGCCATCATATTCGCATCCGACAACCGGATCCTGCAAAGTCTCTGGACCACGCTGCGGCCGCGGCTCGAGATCATCTTCTCCCTTGCGTGTCTGGAACGCGATCTCGGCAGCCTCTGCGAAGAGCACCGGCAGCTGCTTCAAGCGCTGAGCGCCACGCCGTCGAAGAAGCTCAACATGGCTCTCAGGGACCACATCGTGACGGACAACGTCAGTGTGGACTATGAAGGCATCATTTCCGGCCGCCGCGCCGCGCGCGATCAGAACTGACCAGCGCGGTTACGGCCGTACTAGGCTGGCTTCGAAGCGATAGCGGATGACGCACGGCGCATCGGGCGAAATATCCACCGCCGTCCTGATGCCGCGCCGGGCGATCGGGTTGTCGGCCAGCGACACGTCCTCCGCAAAGTCGAACGCCGCTGCGATTGGCTCGATCCCGAGGCCACGGAAGCGGCCATTCCACGGTGGAGTTTGAAGGGCCCGGTCTCCGATCCAGACCACGCAGGACGGCAGGATACTTCTGTCCCAGTCGATCGTAAGCCGTGCTCCGGCATCGAGAAACTCGACGGAGACGGGGCCTCGAACACCGCACAGCTGCATGACATCCTCCGCAGGCCGTGTCTTCGGCAGCCGGGTGAGATCCACCGATCCGCCACCTCGTGCCGGAACACTGCTCAAATGGCAGAACTTGCGTCCCGGCCTGCTCAGCATGGCGTCCGGTGGCACTATTGTCGGGTAGGTGAGGCCGAATTCGAAATCGGCAGCAATCCTGATCTGTTCGACAGGGCGATCGAGATTGAGGATGGGATGCAGCCCGAGCGGGATGCGACAGGCGCGCCGGGTTTCGATGGTGAAGGTGAGATTGAGCGCCGGAGCATCCAGATCGGCCTCGATCGTTCTGGTCACACGCATCACGGGGGAGGGGGAAGGATAGGCCTGTCCCAGCAGCAGTCTGGTGCCGTCCCTTGACAGAAGGGACCATTTTTCGTTTGCCGACAATCCGTGTGGAGGCGAATTGACTGAGCCGCTGAGAACGTCACGCCATTCGAATTCGGCCTGCCCCTCGACTGGACCGCCAACGCCGAAAGGCGCGCAGGCAAATTCCCCACCGAGCCATTGCATGTGACCTGGCAGGTCCCCGTATGCCCGGTCGCCGGCCCAGGATGCGGCAGCGAACGGCACGAAATCGCTTCCGTCCGGCAGGCGGAACCGGCAGTCCCACAGGATGGCGCCGACCGGTAGGACAGTCAGCGATCCATGCTTCCAATCGAGCCGCCAGGGCTCGCTTCCATCAGGGATCATCATTTTTCAGAAAGTTGCCGAGGCGCCGCCATCGACAAGCAGTACTTGGCCCGTGACATAGCTCGCGTCGTCAGAGCACAGGAAATAGGCCGCGTTGGCGATCTCCGTCGAGGTTCCTGCGCGCCGCATCGGGATACGGCCGTGCTTGATGTAGACTGCCTGAAACCAGTCGGTCTCATGCTCATGGCCGGAGCCATCTGGAAGCAGTGCCATTCTCGTATCGACGAATCCGGGCGCGATGGCGTTGACCAGGATGCCGTGGTCGGCAAGATCGCAGGCGAGGCACCGAGTGAGGTTTATCAGCCCACCCTTAGCGGTCGAGTAGGGGATCGAATCCCTGCTACCGCGCATCCCCATGATGGAGGCAACGTTGACAACGCGCGCACAGGATGACTGCTTCAGCAACGGCAACAGTTTCAGAGTCAGACCGAGCGCGCCGTCCAGATTGACCCGCATCACGTCTCGGTAGCGCTCGATGGTCAGTTCGCTGGTTTTTGATGCATCAAGCACAGCGGCGTTGTTGACGAGGATGTCGCAGGAACCGACATCATCCGTGACGACGCGGACGAACTTCTCCAGTGCAGATGTCTCCGCGATGTCGACCTCGCATGCTCTCGCGCCAAATCCCGATGCCCGCAAGGATGCGGCGACTTCCTCCGCCTCCGTGATGTCGATGTCGGCGATAACAACGTTCGCCCCCTCCATCGCCAGCCGGCGAGCGATGGCTTGCCCGATACCGCGGGCGGCACCCGTTACGATGGCGCTGCGTGCTGCCAGACGTTGCTTTTCCATTGACGTGTCACTTTCTTTAGAGGCATCTCCAGCAGGCGATTACCGGACGCGAAACAGTGGCTCGGGATCCGGCGCGTAGCGTGCGACTTTTTCGGGGCTCAATGTGATGCCCAGGCCCGGTCTGTCGGAAATGGTCACATACCCGTCCGCATCCAGCGAAAATGGCTCTTCGAGCAGGCCGTCGACATAGGGGCTGCCTCCAATGAATTCGACAAGGTCACACAATGGCAGGGCAGATGCCAACTGCAGGTCGGCTGCAAGTCCGAGCGCCGTATTCCAGCCGTGCCCCACGTATCTGATACCGAAATCGTCCGCCATCCAGGCGATCCGACGCTGTTCGCTGAGCCCGCCCACTTTGGTGACATCCGGCTGGACAATGTCCAGTGCACCGGCGGCCAGCCATGGAAGGAATGTCTGCCGGCGCGTGAGTACCTCGCCTCCGGCGACCGGAACCGGGCTCGCCTTGCGCAGGGCAATGTAGTCGTCGATTGCATCCGGCCTGAGCGGCTCTTCGAACCAGCCGACGTTGTAGTTGGCCAGCATCTGCGCTGTTCGCATTGCCCATTTCAGGCCATGGGGCCAATGGGCATCGCTCGCGCCGGCATCGACAAACAATCTCGACCCTGTACCGATCGCATCACGCGCTGCAGCCACGATTCTCTCGTCGAGATGGTGATCAAGTGCCCGTCCAAACGGGCCCCACCCGATTTTGAATGCGCGGAATCCCCGCTCCTTATGGCGCATAATGGCGTCGCGCATTCGGGAGGGCTCCTCCATAAGCAGTGAGCAATAGGGCTGGGCTCGGTTGCGGTATGTGCCGCCGAGCAGACGGCCGACAGGTTGCCCTATTAACTTGCCCAGAATGTCCCACAGCGCGATGTCCACGCCTCCGGCCACATGGGTCAGCGTCCCGCCACGTCCCATCCAGAAGGTATTCTGATGCATCTTCTCGCAGATGCGTTCCGGCTCCATCGTGTTTTCGCCGATGAGCAGGGGCCTGAGAACCTCCAGTCCCGCTTTCGCTAGACGGCCATCAGTGAAGACGCTTCCATATCCGGTGATGCCAGCGTCTGTGTGGACGGCTATCAGCGCATGAATTGAGTCCCCAGGCCTGATCTCAACGGACCAGCCCCCCTTCGGGCTTTCACCGAAAAGGGGGACGGCTGCGATCTCGACAATCCGGGGGGCAGACGAAAGCCCCGAAACGGGTCTGGCAATGTCGTTCATCTTCCATCCTTCGATCTGGAACGCCGGGCTGACGGTGCCATCAAGATGCTACATCAATGAAACGTCATCAAGGTAGAATGTCGACATTCTGAAAAAAATCTTGTAGACATGGACCTGCGCCTGCCTTTATATCGTCTCGCCGATGTATGGCCTCCCTCATGCTCGGCGCGCGGCTGGACGGCCGACTACCGGCCGTCCAGCCGCCATTCATTGATCAAAACTTCGGCTGACGACGTCGCACAGCGCTGTCCCCGTGGGGAAATGGTTGACTTCGCTACAAACGCTTCAGTTCTGCCCCGAGGCCAGGGCAGGCGCTCTTGACCCAAAGCAAATCAGACAGGAGGACACATGTCGAAGGGCGCCGGAAGGGATTTCGACAGGCAGGACAGTCTTCGGCGGCATTGGTGGAAAGAGGCCGTGGTCTATCAGATCTACCCGCTTTCTTTCGCCGACTCGGACGGCGACGGCATCGGTGATCTTCAAGGAATCATCGGAAAACTCGACTACATCGCCGGACTGGGTGTGGACGCTATCTGGCTATGCCCTCATTTCGATTCGCCCAATGTCGACAACGGCTATGACATTCGCGACTATCGCAAGGTTCTTCGAGAATTCGGCACGATGGAGGACTTTGATCGCCTCCTCGAGGAAGCCCGAGCAAGAAACATCCGCCTGATAATCGATCTTGTTCTCAACCACACCAGTGACCAGCACGAGTGGTTCGTAGCAAGCAGGAGCGGGCGAGATAGTTCGAAGCGAAATTACTACATCTGGCGGGACGGTACCGGAGTTACGCCCAACAATTTTCCTTCATTCTTTGGCGGTTCCGCATGGCAGAACGACGATGCCACGGGAGATTACTACCTCCACTATTTTGCCAAGGAACAGCCGGATCTCAACTGGGACAATCCTGACGTTCGCGCGGACGTTTTCGACATCATGCGCTTTTGGCTCGACAAGGGTGTCGCCGGCTTTCGGCTGGACGTCATTCCGTTCATATCAAAAGATCAGACGTTCCCCGATCTGACTCCGAAACAGCTGGAAGCTCCAGAATTCACCTATAGCGATGGCCCGCGTGTGCACGACTATCTGCAGGAGATGAACCGCGAGGTACTGGCGCACTATGACGCCATGACCGTCGGCGAGGCCTATGGCGTGACGGACGTCAAGGCGCCGCTGTTTGTCGATGAGGACCGACATGAACTTGACATGCTGATAAGTTTCGACGTCGTTCGCCTTGACCGGAATGGCTGGCGAAAAACTGACTGGAACTTACCAGCTTTCAAAGCTGTCTACTCCAGGCTAGACAGAACAATCGGCGCGTCCGGCTGGAACGCAATATTCTTGAGCAATCACGACAACCCACGCGCAGTAAGTCATTTTGGCGACGATACCCCGGCGTTCCGTGTGAAGTCAGCCAAAGCTCTTGCAACATTGGTTCTCACCCTTCGCGGCACTCCTTTCATCTATCAGGGCGAAGAGCTCGGTATGACGAATTTTCCCTTCCGGCACGTTGAGGAATTCGACGACATCGAGGTCAAAGGGCAGTGGGCAGAGCATGTTCTCGGCGGCAAAGTTTCCCCCGAGTGCTTCATCGCGCATCTCAGGCAAACGAGTCGCGATCATGCGCGTACTCCCATGCAGTGGAATGGCGGAACCAACGCAGGCTTCACCTCGGCCGAGAAGCCGTGGTTCGGCGTCAATCCGAATTATTCCGAAATCAATGCCGAGGCTGATCTTGCCCGTGAGGATTCGATCTATCGCTATTTCCAGCGACTGATTGCGCTCCGTCGATCGAAGCTCGCCTTGACCTATGGCGACTACGTTGATCTGGATCCAGCGCATGAAAGGCTCTTTGTCTATACGCGTGGGTTCGGAGCTGACCGGCTGCTTGTAGCCGTCAATTTCAGCCGCGAACCAGAATTGCTTGGACTTCCCGCCATGGGTGCACCCTGGGATATGCTCCTCACCAACCTGTCGGGGCGTCAAGACAAGGTTTTCTCTTCGGAGATTCAGCTTGCCCCATGGGAATCAGTAATCCTGGAGGTCTCGGGCGACTGACTATCTGGATCCTGCGTAAACACTTTCGGTGACAATGCGCGGACCAATGGTTTGTCCGCTCGGAGGGCAGCGCGGAGCTTCGTCGCAGCAGGAGAGAGGATTGTGCTTGCAACATTTTCCTCGCAGCTTGCGGGCGAGCATCGAGCAGATGATGCAATAAAAGCGGGCCGACACGAGGTGGATCAGTGCGCAGGCCAATGATCGATGTGTCAGGACCATGTATGATCGGTAAGATCGGACAAGCGAGAAACGACCAGGTTGGGCTTGAAAGGAAAACGCGCCACGTCCGCTAATGCCGTCGCACCGGTAAGAACCAGTGCGGATCGCATCCCGGCTTCCAGTCCGGCAAGAACATCGGTGTCCATTCTGTCACCGACCAATACAGTCTGCTCTGCGCTGACCCTCAGTCTTTCAAGGGCGCATCTGGTCATGAAGGAATTCGGCTTGCCGATGAAATAGGGCTTCATGCCGGTTGTTTCGGCGATCAAGGCAGCAACCGCCCCGCAAGCCGGATGCAGCCCCTTCTCGGCTGGCACGGCTGGGTCCGGACTGGTCGCGATGAACCGCGCTCCCGCAGAAACGAGCTGCGCGCCTTTAGCGATCTCCTCGTAGTGATATGAATCTGCGTCCCCGAGGACGACATAGTCAGGGGAAAATACTGTAAGGCGACATCCCGCTGCCTGCAGAGCCGATACCAGCCCCTGGTCGCCGATGGCATAGACGGAGGCGCCCGGAAGCTGTTGGCTGACGAACCGAGCGGTCGCCATGGCCGAAGTATAGATGTGGTGAGATTCGACGGGAAAACCTATTCCACGCAGACGGTGCGCGTGATCTTCCGGGGTATACCTAGAATTGTTGGTGAAGATCTGGAAGGACCGCATATCTTCCACCAGCGCTCTCACGAAGTCGACTGACCCCTCGACAGGAGCTCCCCCGCGAACAAGTACGCCGTCCATATCCAGAAGATGAGCGATTTCCATATCTGCCTCCGATGCTGCTTGCCGGGGAACAAAGTGATCCTGGGCATGAACACAAAGACGATCGGCCTGAAAAGTCGTTCAGGTTTGCAGTCTCAAAAAGAGGATGCTCCGGCCTGCAAAAGGGCTGGATCAGGCTGCCGGCCTGCCGGCTCGGCCGCGGGACTCATTTCCGATTGATCTAATCTGGCCAAGGCCGAGCTCGCTATCCTCGTAGTCGCTCTCTTAGCGCACCTGTTCTCGCTTTCAGTCGTGCAAATCGGCATGAACGGATGCTGCGTACTCAAAGGTCGGGACGTTCCATCTCGTACTGCGCGCACTCCACGAGCACATTCACTGCCTCCTGAAGCAGTGTGCCTAACCGCCGGCCCTTTTGCCAGAACACCACGTAGTGATAGAGCGCGCTTGGCTCGAAGGGGCGGACTTCTACTGGAAAAGACACGTACTGCCGGGCGGCAAAGGTGTTGCTGCTTGAGATACCTAGCCCTGCGGCGACGAAACTGACCTCTTGGCCAATGACATCGACCTGGATCGCGAGATGCGGTTCCGCCCCCATATAGCGCAGGGCGTTCTCATTCATGAGATGCGACTGCATCTGGGGTTCGACATCCGCGAGTGGTTCTCTGACGAGATCTTCCGGCCTGATAATGTCCTTTTGAGCGAACCGGTGGCCCCGGGGGAAGATGTAGACATTGGTTGCGGTCGTCGCCGGGCACCAGTCGAAGACGTTGCCGTCAAGCGGCAGCCGCGCAATTCCGATGTCGGCGCGTCCCTCCAGCACGTGGTCTGCCACTTCCGGGTAGGTGCCCGACTTGAGAACGATCGCCGCGACCTGTTGGCGTGAGCGCAGCTTGTGGAAAGCCTCCGGAAGAAGTCGCAGCGAGAAGACGTACGGCGCCGCGATGCTGATCGTATCGCTGTCGACGCCCTTTAGTGTCTCGACCGTCTTGGCGATCCTCTCCATCTGCACGAAGGTCGCGTCGGTATCGCGAAAAAGGACCATCGTCTGGGCTGTCGGAAGCAACCGCCCTTTGTCGCGTACGAACAATTGGACGCCGAGCAGCCCCTCCAGGATCCGGATTTGCTGGCTGACGGCAGGCTGGGTGATTTCGAGCGCCTTGGCGGCAGCCCGCTCCGAGCCCGACCTGACCACCTCGCGCAAGATCTGAAGCTGGCGCAGCGTGATGCCCGTTTTCGAAATTTCCACCATGACGAGGCTTCCCATGCGGCTGCCGGTTGCCGCCCCTTCTCTGCAAAGATCAACTTATACCGGAATGCCGATTGCGCCACGCCGATTTGCTGTAGCAGCGCCAGACAGGGATATTCGGGCAGTGATGGCGTTCGACCATATTAGCTGAGCTTATCGAAAAATAATTTCGCTTATAAATTGACCCCGGGAAGCCCGCGGGCAATTCTGAGGTCAAGACGCCGTTCCGAAGGCGCTTGGCGCCGCCGGAGCAAAGCGGCGCTCCCACACATCGACAATCGAAGGCAGAAGGGTGGTGCCGCTCATGCGCGCAGCAACGGCTTTGCCGTGTCCAGCATTCCGCGTGTTTCGTATCGGCGGCGCGCGGAGCGCCTGATGCCTGGCGGTTCGACGGTTCACCAGACGCACGGCATCCGCGCCGAGCGGATCGAAAAGCAGCTTGGCGGCAACGACGTCCTGCGCGGTGTCGATCTCGACGTCCGTCCAGGCGAAATTCTCTCGATCCTCGGCAGCAGCGGCTCGGGCAAGAGCACGCTTCTGCGCTGCCTCAATCTTCTGACTGTCCCGGACCGCGGCGACATTTGGATCCACGGCGAGAAACTGGCGATCCGAACCGTATCGCAGCGTGGCGGGCCGGCCGTGATCCTCGATCAGCGGCAGGTCCGGAGGGCGCGGGCTTCCGTCGGCATGGTGTTCCAGAACTTCAATCTCTGGCCCCACAAGACGGCGCTCGAGAATGTTACGGAAGGGCCCGTCCTGGTGAAGGGGCTTCGGCGCCATGCGGCGGCCGATCTCGGACGTCGCTTCCTCGCCAAGGTCGGGCTCTCGGGCAAGGCGGACGCCTATCCCCGCCATCTCTCCGGCGGCCAGCAGCAGCGCGTGGCGATTGCCCGTGCGCTGGCGATGGAGCCAAGCGTGCTGCTCTTCGATGAGCCGACCTCGGCGTTGGATCCGGAACTGGTGGGCGAAGTGTTGCGCGTCATGGCAGCACTTGCGGACGAGGGGCGCACCATGGTGATCGTCACCCACGAACTCGCCTTCGCGCGCGAGGTGTCGACGCGGGCGGCCTTCATGCATCGCGGGCTGATCGAAGAGGAAGGCCCACCGCGGGAATTCTTCTCTTCTCCCGCCTCCAGCCGCCTCCGCGGCTTTCTCGCCTCACATCGATAGAAGGACCTCGCGCATGGACGGATTCGCCGTGCAGTTTGTCAGCGGACTGAAGACGACGGTGCTGCTGGCGCTCATCAGCGGCATGCTAGGCATGGCGCTCGGATTGCTTGCGGCGGCGGGGCGATTGTCGCGGTGGAGGGCCCTAAGCCTCCTGGTCGGCTTCTACACGACGATCATTCGCGGCGTGCCCGAACTCATCATCATCCTGCTGATCTATTTCGGCGGAACGGTCGCCATCAGCGCTTTCTTCGGTCGTTATGTCGAGGTCAACGCCTTCCTCGCCGGGGTCGTTTCGCTTACCGTCGTCTTCGGCGCCTACACGGCGGAGATTTTCCGAGGCGCGGTGCTCAGCATACCGGCGGGACAGATCGAGGCGGCCCGTTCGCTCGGGTTGCATTCGTGGCAGACCTGGCTGCTGGTCATCCTGCCGCAGATGCTGCGCATCGCCCTGCCGGCCCTTGCCAACCAGTCGATCTCGCTGGTCAAGGAAACCTCGCTGATCTCGATCGTCGGGCTGACCGATATCATGCGCGTCGCCGCCATCGGCGCCGGCTCGCTACGGGCGCCGCTGACATTCTATCTCGCCGCATCGGCCCTCTATCTCGCGCTGACCAGCCTTGCGCTGCTGATCTTCAATCGTCTCGAACGGCATTTTGCCGTTCCCGGCCGGTGAGGCGCCAGGTCATGGACATCGCGCTTCTCCTCACCAGCACAATCACGCTTGCCGACGGCATTCCGCTGACGCTTCTCCTGACATTCGCATCGCTGCTTGCCGGCCTCGTCCTTGCCGTACCGCTGGCCTTCATGCGCGCGTCGCCCCGCAAGTGGCTTTCGCTGCCTGTGCTCGCCTATACCTATGTGTTTCGCGGCACGCCGCTGCTCGTCCAGCTTTTCATTATCTATTACGGCCTCGGCCAGATCGGCGCCATTCGCTCGAGCGTGCTTTGGGTCTTGTTGCGCGATCCTTTCTGGTGCTGCCTGCTGGCCTTCTCCCTGAACGGCGCTGCTTACACCACGGAGATTTTTCGCGGCGGCATCCAGGCCGTGAGCGCTGGCATGATCGAGGCGGCGCAGGCGGTGGGCATGTCGCCGTTGCAGATCAAGCGCCGGATCATCTTCCCGATCGCCTTTCGAAGCGTGCTTCCCTCTTATGCCAACGAGGTCACCAGCCTGGTCAAAGCGACGTCGCTCGCCAGCACCGTGACCTTGCTGGAGATAACCGGCCTGTCCCGCAAATTGGTCTCGGAGACATTTGCACCCTACGAGATCTTCATTGCCGCCGGCCTGCTCTATCTCGGCCTGACTTTCCTCCTGACCGGCTTTTTCCACCTTCTGGAAACCCGCTTGAATGGCGCGCGACAGGCAGAAGCACGCCCGCATCGGGTCGACCTGCAGCAGGTGGCCCATGAATAGTCTGCGTCAAAACCCATTGCCCGTCGCCGAGACTGCCTGGCGTGAAATCGACCTGTCGGCCATCGCTTCCAACTATCGCGCCATCCGGGCGGCAATCGGCAAAGGCACGAAGATCTTCGCCTGCCTGAAGCAGGACGCCTACGGATGCGGGGCGGGGAAGGT
>NZ_RZOF01000160.1:0-13112 GCF_003998955.1 Mesorhizobium sp. M4B.F.Ca.ET.017.02.2.1
GAGCGCTGGCGCTCAATCTGACCGAGGGTGACCGTCAGCGGCTGGCGCCCGAGCACTCGCGCAACACTGAGGCGTACGACTATTTCATGCGGGGCCGGGAACTCTGGCACCAGCTGACGAAGGAGACGAACCTCGCAGCCCGCAACCTCTTGCAACGTGCCATCGAACTGGACCCGGCGTTTGCCTCTGCCCACGCTTTCCTCGCGCTCACGCACGGGCTCGATTACCTGAACAGATGGAGCGCGTCGCCGCCGGAATCGATGGCGCAAGCGGAAGAGGCAGCAATGCGAGCGGTAACGCTGGATGACAGCGATCCCTGGGCGCACTGGGCGCTGGCTATAACCAAGCTGTACACACGACGGCACGATGGCGCCATCAACGAGGCCGAGCGCGCGTTAGCCCTCAATCCGAACTTCGCCGAAGGGCACGTCATCCTCGGCGAGGCGCTGCACTATTCGGGCAGATCCGAGGAGGCCCTCGAGAGTTTCGCCCGAGGGAAGACCTTGAATCCATACTTTCCGGACGTGCTTCTGCACTTCCAGGCCTTGGCGCAGTTTCAACTTGGAAGGTACGAAGAGGCCATTGACCTTTTGATGCAACGGCTGGCGCGCAATGCCGTCACCGACGTCTCGCGCGCGCTTCTAGCCGCCTGCTACGGCCAGCTGGGCCGTTTCGCCGAGGCCTGCGCGGCATGGGAGGAAGTGCTTCGCGTCAATCCAGATTATTCGCTGGAATACCGTCGCAAAGTCATGCCCTACAAGAACCCTGCCGATTTCGAGCGCATGGTGGACGGGCTGCGCAAAGCCGGCATTGTGCAATGACAGGTGAGTGAGGTCAGGCCTTGAACTGCAGCCGATCCTTTTTGCCTGCCTCCAGTCCGCCCCGATCTTGACAGGGCAGTGCTGCCATCCGATGCCATCATCCGTTTTTCACATTCGCCGACTCTTGCCGAAGAAAACCAAAGCTCGATGATGCAGGAAATCGCCGGCTATGTTTCGGGACCCTCGTTCTCCCTTCGAACCAGGCGCGGGTAAGACGGCGTGGCACATAATCCCCTGGTTTCAATCGTCGTGCCCGCGCACAAGGCGGAGGCGACGCTGGCGCGCGCGCTCGATTGCTTGCTCGATCAGGAAATAGCGGATTGGGAAGCGATCATCGTCGACGACGCCTCCACCGATCGCACCCCCGCTATCATCGCCGCTCAAATGGAGCGCGATGCCCGATTTCGAACGCTGAACTCTTCCGCCAATGGCCCCGCCGGCGCGCGCAACAGCGGGATTTCGACAGCGCGCGGCCAGTGGCTGATGTTTCTGGATGCCGACGATTGGGTGGATGCCAGCTTCCTCGCCAAAATGCTGGCCGCACTAGAAACCGCTCCCGATGCGGTGGCCGCCTATTGCGGTTCCCGGCGCGTGATGCCCGACGGCGCGCTCACCCCGTCGACCATCTCGCCGGAGGTTGCGATCCAGCCCTTCGAAACATTCGCCCGCCAGTGCGCCGTCCGCACGCACGCGCTGCTGGTCGACCGGGAGACGATTGTCGGGCTGGGCGGTTTCGATGTCTCGCTGCGCACTTGCGAGGACTGGGATCTGTGGCAGCGTCTGGCACGCCTGGGCAAGAATTGGGTGATGGTCGACGAGCCGCTCGCCTTCCATCGGATCAGCCCCAACGCGCTTTATCGCAATTCGGCGCAGATGGTGGCAGATGCGGAAATCGTGATCGCCCGCGGCTTTTCTCGCGATCCCAGGGTCAAACACCCGGCATCGGCTCACGCCAATGGAGCGATCGAGGCCAACGGCGGCACCGCTGCCGAAGCCCTCGCGTGGTTCGCGTTGTGGAACGCCGCGTCGGATTGCGGCCGCGGCTCGCGCCCGATCAACCTACAGTCCCTGCGCGCGCTCCCGGTAGCGCGCAAGTGGGTGCGCAAGGCCGTTAGGGTGGTCTTTGATGGCCTGATGGTTGGAAGCCTGTCGACGCCAGAGCAATTGGCTGCCAGGTGGGCCAGGTTCGGCGGCGCCGTCACCGAGTTGATCGTCGAACTCGGCAAGGTCTGGGGCGATCCCGCAGCGGCGCGCCGCGCCCAGTATCAGCTTGAGCAAATGCTTCTCGACATCGACGACCTTGCCGCGCCGCGCCGACTGGCGCGGACACTTGGAATTCGCGTCGACGTTCGAAACCCGGCCTCTGTCGAACTTCCGGAAGGAATCGATCAGATCTACGCCTGTCTGATGATGGACGGCCAGATCGAGGCGCGCGTGCAGTTCGGCGCACTCGGGACCGTGACAAGACGTCATTGGATTGAATTGGCGGCGAATTTCGTGCCCCCTGAGCTGCCAGTACGCCGGACTGGTCGGGACAGCCACTGCGGCAAACTCGCGCAATTGGCCGCGCAGGCGCGGGAGCTGGTTGCCTCGAGCGCCGACGCTACGGAGGCTCTTCCAGCGTCGCGCCGCGCACGGGCAGCCGATGGTCGCGACAAGGATCGCACGTCGTTCTGGAATCGCCATTTCGCGACCGAGGATCCCTGGAACTACAGTTCGTCCTATGAGCAGGAGAAGTATGAGCGACAGCTCGAAATTCTGCCTGCCGGTCGCATCGGACGGGCGCTTGAGCTGGCCTGCGCGGAGGGTCACTTCACGCGGCAGCTGGCGCCGCGAGTGGGCCATCTGACCGCAACTGATATCTCCGCCGTAGCCATCGAGCGGGCACGCGCGCGCGGCGGCGATCAGCCGAATGTCGAGTACGGCGTGTTGGATTTCATGGCGGATACGCTGCCGGATGAAATGGATCTGATCTTCTGTTCGGAAGTGCTCTACTACCTGGATGATCTCGCCGAGTTGCAACGCTTCGCCAACAAAGTCGTTGAGGCGTTGGCGCCTGGCGGCAGGCTCATCACCGCACACGCATTCGTGCTGCGTGACAATCCTGAGAAGACGGGCTTCGACTGGAACACATTCGGTGCACAAGCGATCTCGGAGACGCTGGCAGGGACCGAAGGCCTCGTGCTCGAGCAATCGATCCAGACGGAGCTCTATCGCATAGACCGCTTCCGCCGCTTGTCGCCGGACGACGTAGCGGCGGAACCAAAGTTTGATCACATGCCGATCCGGGCGCGCATCGAGATGGGGGTCGCGCGAAAAATCGTCTGGGGCGGGGCGCGTGCCTTGCGCCGCGACGTCGCACGCAGCGAGCGGCGGCAGCGTGTCCCGGTCCTCATGTATCACAGCGTTGCCGAAGACGGTCCGGCCGCGCTCGCCCGTTTTCGGTGCACGCCCGCCCTATTCGGCAGCCAGATGGCATGGCTGCGCGCCAACGGGTTTCACGCGATTGCGTCCGAGCAGTTGGAATGGTCCATCGCCAACCGCCAGCCTTTCGTTGGCCGCCCGGTGCTCATCACCTTCGATGACGGTTTTCAGAACTTTGCCGACCATGCCTGGCCGATCCTGCGCGCGAGCGACCTGACCGCGGAAGTGTTCCTGGTGACGGACCTGGTTGGCAAGAGTGCAGAGTGGGACGCCCACAACGGTCCGCCGGCGCAGCTTATGGATGCCGGGACGGTGCGACGCCTCGCCGGGGAAGGTGCTTTCTTCGGCAGCCATATGGCGACGCATCGTGCAATCGATGGCCTGTCGACCGCTGACCTGGCCGCCGAGCTTTTGCGCTCGCGTATGTTCATCGAACGGTGGACCGGTCGGCCAACCACGGCGTTCGCGGCACCCTTCTCAGTCACCGACCGGCGGCTTGGCCGGCTGGCCAGGGAGTGCGGCTATCGGATCGGCTTCGGCGGCAGACATGGGCCGGCGGGCCTCGATGGCGATCCCATCGACCTTCCGCGCATCGAGATTCGCGGCGATCGTTCGCTCGATGACTTTGTTGCCATTCTTGAGGCGGTGCTCGAATGAAGCGGCCGGAGGTTCACCGATGGTCGCCATCGCTTGCGGTTACGCACTGGAAAATCAGCCTGAAATAGAGCCTGAGGGGCTCAGGTCGCCTTGATCGCTGCCTTGCCGATCTTGCGCCATCGGGCGTTTTCGCGAACCAGTTTCAGGTCGTCGGTCGTCTCGGCAAATGTCCGCAATCGATACTGCCGAAGCAGGTCCGGCAAAAGCGCCCCTTCCGGCAAGCCTGCGAGCTGCTCACGGACCGAGGTCTTTTCATCGATGACCCGCATCCCCCAGGCATTTTCCCGAACCTGCAGCTCCGCTGCCAGATCGCGCTCTTCCGGCACGTTTTCATCTAGCACAGCCAACAAGATCGAGTGGAAAAGTGCTACATAGCCAATCTGTCTCAGGCCGCCCACTACCCGCACCCGCGGCAATATTGCAAGGACGAGGAACATCAGGAACAGGTTCGGCAGCAGCACGCCGTCCAGCAGCGCCTGCCTCAGCTGCAGCCGCTCGAACGGGATGGAAAGACCTTGCGGCCTGTCCGGCTCGATCAGGTGCCCGTCCTTCAGCTCGAGCTTGCGTACGCGCTGCTCGCGGATACCCCAGAAATAGTCCGTGGCATTGGGCAGGAATCTGCCGAATGGTCCCGATGCGGCCTCTTGCAGGGCATGTTCGAGACGCTGGCGTCTTGCGGGCTCGATGAGCAGCCTGGAAAGAAGGCTGCCGTCATGTTCGAGATGCCGCGCCATGGCAGAAGCGGCGAGCCGGTCATCGATGAAAACCGGCCGGGCCATGCCGGAACGATCCCAATCTGCGACCAGATCCTCGTTGAGCGCTGTCAGCGCATCGGCGGCGGTTCCGAACACCTTGTCCTGGCTGGCAAGCAGCGTACCAAGCCAGCGGCTGGCATCGGTTTCATCGCCCACTGCTTCGAGCGCGCGCTTGTTGAGGGAAACGGGACCCGCCGCGCAGGCGCTTTTGCGGCACAGTTTGTGGCGGCCCATGCCAAACAGGTTGACCTTGTCGTCGCCGACATCGAGCCATCCAGGCCCCTCCCGGCCAATTGTCTCCATGGTCATCGTCGATCCCATGAAAGCAACGAAGGCCGACAGCCCGTTTTCGATCGCGCCGAGCCAGGCAAGCAGGAGGGCGTCAAAGGTGATCCGGTCCATCAGAAGCAGGCAATGCAGGCCGGACTGGATCACCGGTCTGTGCTCGAACTCTTCGAGAGCCTTGCCGATCTCCTCAGGCTGCATGACGACGCTGAGGCGCTGCTGCAGGACTTCGCGCAGGATCGAGCGGGCAGTGTTCGCCGGGCCCGATGCAGGCCTTGCCACGGGCCGCCACAGATGGCGGGCGTAATCGGAAACCGGTGCATTCCAGTTCTGCTCGATGTCACGCACGACTTCCGGGCAGAGCAGCGACAGCACCGCCAGAATTTCCGCCGGAGGCGCAGGGGTTGGATCAAAGGCGGCGGTCATTGGCCCCGTCTAGCCGCTTGCGGTGAAAACGCCAAGGGAGACCAGACAGCCAAGACCATGCAGCCGATCTTAGAATCGCAGCCGGGCCATGCTCAGGAGGTCATGGTACTGCCCGTCGGTGAAACCGGCCTTCACATGCCGACCTTCGACCTCGAAGCCGTGGCCAGTGTAGAGACGGATGGCCGGCTCGTTGTCGGCATAGACGGTCAATTCGACCCGTTTCAGGGCCCGCCAGTTGTCGGCCACGTCGAGTAGCGCGCCAAGTATGGCAGAGCCGATGCCCTTGCCGACAAGGGCATCGTCGACGCCGATGTTGATCTCGCCGATATGCGAACGGCGCGGCGAACCCTGCACCACCAAGTTGCCATGGCCGACGACCTTGCCGTCCAACTCCGCAACGATCCAGGTGGTTTCCTGACCGGACTTGGCGATGCGCCGCTCCACCTGCTCCACCCGCTCGAAGGGCATCCTGAACGTGCCCCAGCGAAAGCCCGGCATGTTGAAGATCGCGCAAAGCGCCTCCGCATCGCTTGGCCGGACGGGTCGGAGCTGCGGCTGGATTTGCTCGGAGGATGGCGAAGTCGTGGTGCTCATGGCGTTCCTGGCTAGAGCAATTCCAGGAAAAGTGTAAAGCGGTTTTCCGCCTGGAATTGCGTCAGAACAAAGAGATAGAGCAGTTCGCCGTTTCTTTTGAAACGGTGAAATGCTCCAAGGCAATCGGCACGGCACGATGCACCGGACACCACCTGAAAATCCAGCCGTCTTCGCAACCTATGATGCCGACTGCGAGCCAAAATATCGCGAGACGGCGTAGAGTTTGAAGGCGCCGCTGATGCCGATCCAGGCGAAAACAGCGAGCCAGCACAATGTTCCGGTCGCCGTCCAGTTGATCCGGTGCACCGCAGCGTCGGTGATGACGAGGCCAAGGATGGCAAGCAGGCCAACGAGAAACTGCGCTAGGCCTAGCACCAGCAGTTCCTCGCGCGGCGCGCTCCTCCAGACGAGACATGTGCCGCCCGCGCCGGCGAGGAAGATGGCGCTGTAGACTTGAGCATGGAAGGCATCGACCGGCCATGGCCAGATGCTGCTGAATGTCAGGGGAAACAGCAACAGGCCGAGGCCATAGAGCCCAAGGATCGCCGATTCCACAGGCAGGTAGCGGCGCCATGCGGGATTCAAGGTCACCCCTTTTGCAGGGGGACGGGTCCTGGCCCGCCACAGGAACAGCCCTGATACTGCGGCCGAGGCAAGATAGACCAAGAACCAGAGCCAGGGCGCTTTGCGCTCGAAGTTGAAATAGCCGAGATTGATGAACGAAGCCGCCGACACGATGACGGTGAAAATGAAGGCCATGACCAATACGAGCCTGCCAGGCGACCATCGATTCCACAACAGCAGCGCCGCCATCACGACCATTTCGGCGGTGTAGAAGCCGCCGAGGAAGCGGGCATTGAACGGCGTGACGGCCCAGGGCCAGCGCGGCTTGACCAGCACAGGCGCGAAAAACAGGCCGGCGCCGACGATCAGGACGATAATGACCATCGCGGAGAAGAGGCGCAGGGCCGCGGGAAACGGCGGGTTGTCGGATGTCGGCATGGGAGAGCCCCAAAGATGAATGCCCATGGACCATCATAGTGCCGCATGCGGCCGGTGAAAATCGGCCGAATGAAGATTGGACTGTCGCTTGTCTATTCGAATGGCCGTACTGTACGTTTGGACGTAAAAAGGGAGCAGTCGGACCAAAGAGCGGTCCGACCAACACGCCTCGGGTTGCATTTTCCGGAGCCTGCACGATGAACGAAGCTCAGGATCTGTTCTCGCTTCTGCGGCAATCTACCGATGTCGACCCACTGGCAATCGACGCGATCAAGCGAACCATCGCGGAGGGCAAGGACCGCGAACTTTGCCGCATCAACGCGCCAGCCTTCGCCAGCAAGCATGGCCTGGACGAGGAGCGCACCATCAGCGCCTTTCTGCATGCGGCGCGGGTGGGAATCTTCGATGTTTCCTGGAATGTCCTGTGCCCCGGCTGCGGCGGCGTGCTCGACACCAACGCCACGCTGAAAACCCTGCAGAAGGATCAATACACCTGCGCGCTGTGCTCTCAGGGCTATTCGCCGACCCTCGACGAGATGGTCGAGGTGACATTTACCGTCAGTCCCCGCATACGCAGGATTGCCGCCCATAATCCACACGACCTGCCGATGGTGGAATATTTCCGCCAGATCTACTGGGCGTCCGGCGTCGATGTACCGGATGAGGATTTCGCGAAAAAGCTGGAATCGTTCTCGCTGGAGGATATCGAGCTTGCGCCCGGTGAGAAGGCGGTTCTGCCCATACAGCTTCCCTCCGAATTCATCATCGTCTTCGAGCCGGTCACCCATTCAGCGCAATTCATCGACGTGAAGGGCGAACCAACAAAGGAGCGCCGAAGCCTCTCTCTGGTCTTCGACCGCGACCATGTCCAGAACCAGACACTGGAGATGCAGCCTGGCCCGTTGCGCATTTCGCTGGAAAACCGGACCGACACCCGCGTGCTGCCGGCGGTCTTCATCGCCGGCGAGGCATTGCATGATTTCCTGGGCAAGCGTCGGCCATTCCTCACCGCCAAGCGCCTGCTCACCAACCAGACGTTCCGCGATCTCTACCGCGCGGATACGCTCGACATCGACCAGCGCCTGAAGATCACCAGCCTGACCTTCCTGTTCACCGACCTGCGCGGATCGACCGCGCTTTACGAGCGGGTGGGCGACCTTGCGGCCTTCGATCTCGTGCGCGCGCATTTCCAGGTTCTGCACGAGATCGTCGCGGCGGAGGCTGGCGCGGTGGTGAAGACGATCGGTGATGCGGTGATGGCGACCTTCGCGACGCCTGACCGTGCGATTGCCGCGGCTCTCAGGATGCGCGATGCCATGCGTGCGCTCAACGACACGAGCGGGCGCGAGGATCTGCTGCTCAAGATCGGCGTCCATGCCGGCCCCTGCATCGCCGTGTCTTTGAACGAGCGACAGGACTATTTCGGCCAGACGGTCAACATTGCTTCACGGGTGCAGAACCTTGCCAACACACAGGCGATCTTCGCCACTCGCGCGGTGGTCGACGACAATCTCACCGCCGATCTGTTGCACAGGAACGCCCTCACACCCGTACCCCACGAGGTCTCGCTGCGCGGCATTGAGCGAGAGATAGCAGTGTACACGATCCCTTGAAGACCAGAGCAATTCCAGGAAAGGCGTGAGCGGTTCGGCTCGGCGCCTTCGCCGTAGCCTTCCGTCCGGAATTTGCGTCAAAACAAAGAGATAGAGCGGTTCGCCGTTCCTTTGAAACGGTGAAACGCTCTTAGATCCTTTTGGCCCTCACACGCGCCTACAGATAAAATAGCGATCGGCGGGCACCGAAGGTGGCGGCGCGAGGCGCTGCAATTGCGGGTGATCGAGCGGCGTGCCGCTGACCGCGATGCCGCCGACGCGGAGCAGGCGCGCGATCAGATCGGGAAGCCAGGTAGCGGTCACTGCATCGCGATCTTCATAGCCGGTGCCGATGTCGGCATGAACGAGAGCGGCGCCGATGCCGATGAACCTGCTCGCCGTCTCGCGTATTTCGCCGAGCACGAGGTTTTCAGCTTCGGGAATTGAGCTGGCGTGCGCGGCCAGTGCGCGATCGAACGCCACGATCCGGCGTCCGGGCAGGCGCTCGCGCAGATGGTGGAACGTCCGGCCATTGCCGAGGCCGAGCTCGAGCACGGGGCCCTCGATCTTCGCCACTTCCGCGCAGACTTGATCGAGAATGTCGCGCTGTGCGGTCAGCCTGCGGATGAAGCTCTCGAGGCGAGACATATGCGTTTTTGTGTCCTGAACCAGCTCAAGAGATCGGCAATTGCCAGCGAACAGATCGGTTCGCGGGTGGAACCCCCGATCGAGCCTCGCCGCATATAGAGGCCAACGATCAGCACCGCAACAACCGAACAGGCTGCCAACAAGGATCTTACCGGGCGGAGCCGGCGGCCCGGCGCGCCGCGGAACAGCAATGTCACTTGTAGGGGTCTGCGGCGTCGCGCAAGCCGTCGCCGAGGAAGTTGAAGGCCAGGATGACGAGAATGACGGGGAGCATCGGCAAAAGCAGCCATGGATAGAACGCGATCACGCTGACGCTGCGCGCCTCGGTGAGCAGGATGCCCCAACTGGTTATCGGCGCCCTGAGGCCGAGCCCGAGGAAGCTAAGCGCCGTCTCGCCCAGGATCATACCGGGTATGGAGATCGTCGCCGTCGCGATCAGGTGCGACATGAAGCCGGGAATGAGGTGCCGCCGGATGATGCGGCTGCTGCTGGCGCCCATCAATTGCGCGGCCAGAACATAATCCTCCTCGCGCAAGGCCAGAAGCTTCGAGCGCACCGCCCGCGCCAGCCCGGTCCAGTCGAGCAGCCCGAGGATGACCGTGATGCCGAAATAGATCAGGATCGGACTCCAGGTTATCGGCATGATCGCCGCCAGAGCCAGCCATAGCGGGATGCTGGGGATCGATTGCAGAACTTCGATTATCCGTTGAACGATCAGGTCGAAAATGCCGCCGTGATAGCCGGCCAGTCCTCCGATGACTATGCCGAGCAGGAAGCTGAAACTGATGCCGACGAGGCCGATCGTCATTGAAATGCGTGCGCCATAGATGATGCGCGAGAACACATCGCGCCCCAGCCTGTCAGTGCCGGCCAGGAAGAGCTGGCCGTTTTCGGCAGGGCAGACAAAATGCCTGTCACCTTCGAACAGGCCCCAGAACCGGTAACTGTCGCCCTTGCAGAAGAAGCGGATACGCTGAACATCGTCCTGCTTATCGACGTAGTTCCGCTTGAGCGTGTCCATATCCAGCGTCATCCGGCGGCCATAGACGAACGGCCCGACGAACTGGCCGTCGTGGAACAGGTGAACCCGCTGCGGCGGCGAATAGATGTAGTCCATGTTGCGCGTATGGAGATTGTAGGGCGCCAGGAACTCGCAGATCAGTATCCCGAAATAGAGCACCGCCAGGAACAGGCCGGATACAAGGGCAAGCCGGTGCCGTCGGAATTTCCACCACATCAGCCGCAACTGCGACGCCTGAAAGACCTTCGACTGCTCCGGCGTCATCGCCTCGACCGACTGCAGGTCGAAGGGCGCGATGGAAACGTAGTGTTGCAGTGGGGCACCCGGAGCGGGCAGCGGCGTTTGCGTGTTCATTTGGTGCTGCCGCCCTGCAAACGAATTCGTGGATCAAGCAGCGCAAGCGCCAGGTCGGAAATCAGGACGCCGATGACCGTGAGGAAGGCGAGGAACATCAGGAACGACCCTGCCAGATACATGTCCTGGCTTTGCAGCGCCTTGATCAACATCGGCCCGGTCGTTTCCAGAGACAGCACGATCGCGGTGATTTCGGCGCCGGAGATGATGGCCGGCAGGATAGAGCCGATGTCTGAAATGAAGAAATTGAGCGCCATGCGCAGCGGATATTTGATCAGCGCCTTGAAGGGATGAAGGCCTTTGGCGCGCGCGGTCACGACATATTGCTTGTGAAGCTCATCGAGCAGATTGGCGCGCAGGCGCCGGATCATGCTTGCCGTGCCCCCGGTGCCGATGATCAAGACCGGGATCCAGAGATGGGCGAGGATCGACTTCGCCTTGGCCCAACTCATCGGCTCGCTGAGATATTGCTGGTCCATGAGATGGCCGATGGACGTGCCGAACCAGATGTTGGCGAAATACATCAGGATCAATGCCAGCATGAAATTCGGGATGGCAAGGCCGAGAAGGCCGAAGAAAGTCAGGCCGTAATCGCCCCAGCTATATTGATGCGTGGCGGAGTAAATGCCGATCGGAAAGGCGATGAGCCAGGTGAAGATGATCGTGACGAAGGACACCAACACGGTCAGCCACATTCGGTCCCCCACGACGTCGCGAACCGGCAGCTCATATTCGAAGGAATAGCCGAAATCGCCGTGCAGCATCCCGCCGACCCAGTAGAAGTAGCGAATGACCGGCGGCTTGTCGAAACCATAGTCCTTCCGCATCATCTCGATGCGATCGGAATCCACCGCTTCGCCCTGAGCCCGAAGCTCGGCGACATAGCTGTCGAAATAGTCGCCTGGGGGAAGTTCGATGATCGTGAACACCAACGCCGATATGATCAGCAGCGTTGGAACCATCACGGCAATGCGCCAGACAATGTATCGAAGCACGCTCAGGACTCTCCAAGCCAGAATGTATCCGGCATGTAGACACCGAAGTAGGAGGTCGGGTCGTAGCCGTAGAGCGCCTTGTCAGGCAGATTGCGCAGCCGCGAGGACGCCAGAATTGGCTGATGCGTTCCGTTCACCGTGCCGATCGAAAACACCTGATCGGTGTAGATCGACAGCATCGAATTCCAGATTTCGGCTCGCTCCGTGGCTTCGGTCGATGCGTTCCAGCGCTTGAGCAAAGCCATCAGCTCGACCACAGGCGGAAGGTCGGGCGCCTCACCCAGCGTGCCATGAGACAAGTAGTGGGCACCCCAGAGCGGCCATTGCAGCTGGTCGTCGATGGTGGGGGCCAGCTGGTAGGGGTTCATGTCGGCGGTCGGCACGCCATTGTCGATGCCCGACCAGATCGACATCATGATCTGGCCGCCAAGCGCGCGGCTGCGGAAGATGTCGCGCTGTGAGGTCCGGATGAACAGGGCGATGCCGATCTGGCGCCAGTGATCGGTGATGAGTTCGAGCGCGTCGGTTTCCAGCGTGCTTTCGCCGGCCGTTTCCACGATGATCTGCGCCGGGCGTCCATCGGGAAGTATCCGCAGGCCGTCATCGTCACGCGTCTGAAGCCCGGCCTCGTCGAGCAGGGCATTGGCCCGGTCGGGATCATGGGCGATCCAGGCTTTCGCGAATTCCGGCCGGTAGAGCGGGCTCTCCGGCAGGATCGTATCGGCACTCTCCTGCGCCAATCCGTAGAACACGGCCATATTGATCTCGCGCCTGTCGACAGCGAGCGAAAGCGCGCGGCGCACGCGCACGTCACGAAGAAGGCCGCGCCACACCTGGTCGGCACAGTTCAGATTGGGCAGCAACGCCAGCCGCGAGCCCTGTGTGCGTTTCCACAGACGCATCTTCACCGGGTAGCGCTTCTCCGCGTCCTTCAGGAACGCGTAGTCGGCGAAGTCAATTCCCATGCATTGCAGGTCGCTCTCGCCCGCGCCGGTCTTGGCGGAAATGATCGCCGACGAGCTGACATTCATGACAATCCGGTCGACATAGGGCAGTTGCCGGCCATTCTCGTCTATTCGATGAAAGAACGGGTTCCGTTCGAAGACGAACTGCTCGGCCGGCGGCTTGGTTCGGTTCTGCCAGGGATCGAGGGTCGGCAGATCCGGGTTCTCCGGGCGATACTGCCGCGACATGCGGATATGCAGGAGCGTCCATTTCTGGGCCCGGTTCTCCTTCATCAGGCCGGCGAGCCGGAATGGATCCTGGTATTTCTTGTGGAACTGCTTGAGATAGGCAGCCGGCAGAACAAGCGACAGCGGCGAAGCGGCAGCGAGCTTGGGCAGGAAGTCAGGATTCGGCGCATCCCAACTGTAGCGGACCGTCAACGGGTCGACGATCTCGAAGCGTGGCGGCTTGCCGTCCGCCAGCAGCACCGGGGCGAGCCCGCCTTGCGAAAGCTCATCGTTGAGCCAGACATCTTCCCAGCAATAGCGAAAATCCTCCGGCGTCAGCAGGCTGCCGTCAGACCATTTGTGTCC
>NZ_RZOF01000161.1:0-13096 GCF_003998955.1 Mesorhizobium sp. M4B.F.Ca.ET.017.02.2.1
GTCCGGGTCGCCCGCCTGGCGAGCGGTGTCGACGACCTCGGCGAAGGCCATCTGCTGCTGCGGCTTCGGCACGTTGCGCAGCCGTTCGACGATCGCGGCGAGATCGACGTCTTCGCCGGTTTCGGAGGGCACCGCCTGCTCGCGCGTGCCGGTGCCGGGGATGAGTTCCTGCGCCAGTTTCTCGAACTTCAGCCGCATCGTCGTCGCCACGCCTTCGCCGAAGGCGATGGCTTCCCGCTGGCCCATCGAGGACAGGAAGGCCAGCGTCGAGGCGGACGAATCGGCGATCGCCGAACGGATGATCGCCTGGTCCTGCTCGTTGGCCAGCCGCATGGCGAAAAAGGTCGAGCACTGCGACAGGATGGTCGGGTCGAGCTCGCCCGGACGCTGGGTGACGACGCCGAGATAGCAGCCGTATTTGCGCCCCTCCTTGGCGATGCGCGACAGCGCGTGCCTTGTCGGCGCGAAACCGAGGCGGGGATCGGCCGGCATATAGCGATGCGCTTCCTCGCACAGCAGCAGCAGCCGCAGCCGCCCCTCGCTCCACAGAGCGAGGTCGAACGCCAGGCGCGCCAGCACCGAGCAGACGGAATTGACCACCTCGGACGGCATGCCGGCCATCTCGAAGCAGGTCACCGGACGGCCGTGGTTCGGCACGCGGAAGATGTTGCCGATCGTCTCGTGGATGGTGTCCTCGATCAGGCGCGAGTTGAACATGAAGCGATAGCGGGGATCGGACGCCGCCGATTCGATGCGCGTCTTGAGCGATTTCAGCGTCGGGCGGTCGTTCTTGCTTTCAAGCATGCCCATGCGCTCGTCGATCTGCTTGATGAGATCGGCGATGCGGTAGGGTACCGGCGTATCGGCGGTCAGCGCGTCGCTGCCGCGCCGCAGATAGGTTCCGGAGCCCGGGTTGCGATAGAGGTTCTTGGCGGCGGGGATGAGATCGCGCAGCACATCGACTTCCTCGGGCTCCGTCTCGCGCCCGCGAAACAGCACCTCGGCGAACTCTTCCAGCCTGAACATCCAGAAGGGCAGGTCCAGCGTCTTGGAATCGACCCTGACGCAATATTCGGGCAGCGAGGCAGCGAACTCGTTGTGCGGGTCGAGGATGAGGATGCGAAGGTCCGGCCGGGCCTCGATCGACTTGCGCAACAGTAGCGACACGGCTGTGGACTTGCCGACGCCGGTCGTGCCGACGATGGCGAAGTGACGCGCCAGGACATCGTCGATGGCGATGTTGGCGTCGATCGCCTCGTCCTGCGACAGCGTGCCGATGGTGATCGAATGCCGGCCGGCGAGATCGTAGACCGCCTGCAGGTCGCGGCTGCGGATGCGGTGCGCAATGGCGCCGATATGCGGATAGGTGGTGATGCCGCGGTCGAAGACGGGCTTGGCGCCTGGCTCGGCGCCGTCGCGCACCTCGCCGATCAACTCGATGCTGACCTCGATCGGGTTCTGCCCCTCATTGCTCCAGGCGCGGTCCGACTTGCCGATCGCGTAAACGAGGCCGACCGTTCGGGTCGAGCCGAGGTTGATCGAGATCATCTTGCCGACGGTCCACAGGCCGGTGATCGCGCCTTCGATATCGTCGGCATAGGCGCCAATGGTGGCGCGCGCGCCATCGCATTGCACGACATTGCCGAGAATGCGCTTGTCGCTCTGCTCCCTGTTGCGACGCTCCTGCGAGGTCGCTTCTCCAACGGAGACTTCGCGTTCGACAAACATAGATGGCATGATCCCCATTCCCTCGGGATGCAACCTACACAGATGAGGTTAAGCCGGGGTGAGGTCGGATGGTGTAGGCGCCGTTAAGCCGACCGCGAAAATTCGATCGAACGCCGACTTTCATTCCGTGTCGAGTTCGCTATATTGAACGAATGAATGATATAGCGAACGACATTTCATCCAGCCTTGGCAGCAGGATACGCTCGGAACGGGCCTTGCGGGGCTGGTCGCTGGCGGAGCTCGCGGAACGCTCCGATGTGTCGAAGGCGATGCTCAGCACCATAGAGCAGGGCAAGACCAGCCCGACCGCGGCGCTGCTGGTGCGCATCGCCGCGGCCTTCGGCATGACGCTGTCGACGCTCATTGCCAGGGCGGAACTCAAGGGCGGCGGCCTGCTGCGCGAAGGCGAGCAGCCGGTCTGGCGCGATCCGGCCACCGGCTATCTCAGGCGGCACCTCTCGCCGGCTTCCGACATGCCGCTCGAACTGATCAAGGTGCGCTTGCCGGCGGGGCAGAGCGTCAGCTTTCCGGCGGCGTCCTACGCCTTCATCAAGCAGCAGATCTGGCTGATCGGCGGGAGGCTCGATTTCACGGAAGGCGAAGTCGTGCACAGTCTGCGGCCCGGCGACTGCCTGGCGCTCGGCGCGCCGTCCGACTGCACCTTCCATGCGCCGGGACCGGACGCCGCCGACTATCTCGTCGCGCTGGTCAGAGGCTGACGGCATGGCTCGACGTTCCCGACGCTCGCACAATGGCGGGCCGCCGCTCGACGACTATGACGGTCCGCCCTGGGGCAAGGGCGGCGCCTACATCTTCTTCGCCTGGCAGGCGGCCCATGCAAAGGCATGGAAGGCGCCGAGCCGCGACGTCATGCTGATGCGGCTGGACAGGGCCGAGCGGCTTGGCCTGACCTATGAGGAATACACGCTCGAGATCCTCGAGCGCGGTCGCCATCTCGGCGAAGGCGACACCGAGCGGATCGCCGAAATCCGCCGCGCAAGGAAGCGAAGGCGGTTCAGCCATCTCTCGTGACGCTGGAAACAGGTCGCCCCGCGTCATCCACGTTTATCCGAAGGGACACTCCGCGAACATGACTTCCACAGAAATCACCGTCCTCAGTCAGGACGCCGAGACGGAAAAACTGCTGGCCGCGCTTCTGGTCGAGACGGTGGCTGCCGGCGGGTCGGTGAGCTTTATGCACCCGCTGGCGCAGGATGCAGCGGAGGCCTTCTGGCGGAAGTCGCTTGCCGCCGCCGCGCTAGGCGAACGGGTGGTGCTGGGCGCATGGGATGGCGATGTCCTTGCCGGCACGGTCACCTTGCTGCTCGACTTTCCTCCCAACCAGCCGCACCGGGCCGAGATCGCCAAGCTGATGACCCGCGTCGATCGTCGTGGCCAAGGCGTGGCGACCCGACTGATGCGGGCCGCGGAAGACATCGCCGGGGAGCGCGGCCGCACCTTGCTGGTTCTGGACACGGCAAGCGAGGAGGGAGCCTCCGGTCTCTACGAGAAGCTCGGCTTCACGCTGGCAGGCGAAATCCCCGACTTCGCGCTGAAGCCGCATGGCGGATTGACCGGCACGCTGATCTACTGGAAGCGGATCGGCGCAAGCCTACAGAGCGCCCGTTCCGGCAAGGCGTGACAGCAGCCACAGACGAAAATCCTGCTCGGCCTGGGTCAGCCCCGCTGTCGAAGCGCGGGTCAGGAAATGGCCCGAGCTGCTGGAGAGCTCGAAGCCGGAAAGCGCCACAAGCGCCTTTCCGGCAAGCGCCGCATCGATCAGCGGCCTGGAGCCCAACAGGGCGCCGGCGCCGGCCTTGGCCGCCTCCATGGCGGCAACGAAACTGTCGAAGCGGTGCGAACGTCCGGTATGTCCCGGCACGCCGGCAGCGCTAAACCATTCGGCCCACATCTCGCGCGCGCCGGCGACCAGGAGCAAGGGCAGGGACGTCCAGTCCGCATTGCCGGCCAGGGCCGGAGAGGCGACCGGCACCAGCCGCTCGACAGTCAGCCTGTCGGCCTCGCGGCCGGGGAAGTTCCCGTTGCCGAAGCGGATGTCGAGCGTCGAGCCCGGCTGGTCGTAGTCGGCGGGACGATGAATGGTCACCACGTCGAGCTGGATCCGCGGCAGGGCTCTCGCCAGGTCGGGGAGCGCAGGCACGAGCACCAGCAAGGCAAAGGAGATCGGCACCCGCACCGTGACGGTCTGGACGGCGCGCGGCTCGAACAATTCCGTGGTGCTGTTGCCGATGGTGGCGAAGGCCGACTGGATGTGGGGAAGATAGGCGGCGCCCTCCGGCGACAGCGCCACACCGCGGGCAAGACGCACGAACAGCCTGGTTTTCAGCCGCTGCTCGAGGGCGCGAATGTGCTGGCTGACAGCCGCCTGCGTCAGGCCGAGTTCGGCCGCCGCGGCGGTGAAGTTCGAAAGCCGCGCCGCCGCCTCGAAGCTGCGCAACCAGTCGAGCGGAGGCAAGGCGCCGGCAATTCTTCCAGCCATTAGAATTATATAGCCATAGTCTGCAAAATCATAATTTGAGTTATGACTACGAAGTCAGCATCATGCAACCCGAAACCCTGCGGATGCCGTGGGAAAGATGGAGCTGCTGGACATGCTGACCAAGGCGCTGATCGGCGACGACGGACGAACGGTCGAACTGAGCTGGGACAACGGGATGCGCACCCGCTTTCACGCCATGTGGCTGCGCGACAATGCATTGGACGACAAGACGCGCAGCGCCGGCAACGGTCAGCGCCTGATCACCATTCTCGACATTCCGGCCGGGACGCGGATCGCGGCGGCTTCGGTCAAGGGCGGCGCACTGGAGATCAGCTTCGTCCCCGAGCAAAAGACCGTCAGTTTCCCGGCAGGCTGGTTGTACGCGCATGCCTATGACCGTGTCGAACTGCGCAAGGGAGGCTGGACGGCCGACGTGGTTCAATGCTGGACAAGGGCGACGATGCAGAATTCGGTGCCGCGCGCGGCATATGCGGCCGCCAGCCACGATCGCAGCGTGCTCAGGGAATGGCTTTCGGCAGTGAGGACCTACGGCTTTGCTGTGATGGATGGCCTGCCGGCGGAGTCGGGGGCGCTGTGCAAGGTGTCCGACCTGTTCGGTTACATCAGGGAGACCAATTACGGGCGCTGGTTCGAGGTGCGCGCCGAGGTCAATCCGAACAATCTCGCCTACACCAATCTCGGCCTGCAGGCGCATACCGACAATCCCTACCGCGATCCGGTGCCGACGCTGCAGATCCTTGCCTGCATCGAGAACACGGTCGAGGGCGGCGAATCCACCGTAGTCGACGGTTTCGCGGTGGCGGCCGCGCTGCAGGCCGAAGATCCGCACGGGTTCCGCCTGCTGAGCTCCTATCCGGCACGCTTCGAATATGCCGGCTCGCCGGGCGTGCGTCTGCAAGCCAAGCGCCCGATGATCGAGCTCGGCCCGGACGGCGAACTGCTCTGCATCCGCTTCAACAACCGCTCGCTGGCGCCGACGGTCGACGTGCCGTTCGCCGAGATGGACAAATACTACGCCGCTTATCGCCGGTTCGCCGAGCTGATCGAGGATCCCGGCTTCGAGGTGACCTTCAAGCTGGAGGCTGGGCAGGCCTTCATCGTCGACAACACCCGCGTCATGCATGCGCGCAAGGCATTTTCCGGCTCGGGCAAGCGCTGGCTGCAGGGCTGCTACGCCGACAAGGACGGGCTGTTGTCGACGCTGGCGGCGATCGAGCACGATTTCAGGGAGGCGGCGGAATGAACGGGCAGGCGCTGAACAGCGGCAACATCGTCGAATTCATCGCCGACATTTTTGAGCGACGCGGTGCCGAATCCTATCTCGGCGAGCCCGTCACCATGTCGGAGCACATGCTGCAGGGCGCGTGGCTGGCAGAGCAGGACGGCGCGCCGGACGAACTGGTGGCGGCGGCGCTGCTGCACGACATCGGACACTACACCAGCGAGTTCGGCACCTATTCGCCCGACGATGTCGAGGACAAGCATCACGACGAGGCGGGCGGCGAGGTGCTGGCGCCGTTCTTCCCGCCGGTCATCGTCGAATGCGTGCGGCTGCATGTCTCGGCCAAGCGCTATCTGTGCGCCACCGACCCGACCTATTTCGGCAAGCTCTCGCCGGCCTCTGTCCACACGCTGTCGCTGCAGGGCGGGCCGATGAGCGCCGAGGAGGTGGCCGAGTTCCGCAGGAACCCGTTCCATGAGGAGGCGGTGCGCGTCCGCATCTGGGACGAGGGCGGCAAGGTCGCCAACATGAAGACGCGCGCCTTTCGCGACTACGCGCCGCTGCTGGAGCGGGTGGTGAGGAAGTTCGCGGCGGAAAAGGCCGCGTGATGCCCCTGGCAGGAGGTGCGGCTTGGCCGCACCTCCTGCTGTCGCGAAGTAGCAGCCCTATCCCTTGTGGTGAACCTGCTGCAGCCCGTAGACCGGTGTCGCGATGCCTTCGTGCCGCGCCTTCAACTGCAGCGACAGGAATTGCGAATAGTGGCGTGACTGGTGCAGGTTGCCGCCATGGAACCAGAGCGCCTCCTGTTGCGTCGGCTTCCACATGTTGCGCAGCTCGCCTTCCCAGGGGCCGGGATCCTTGGTGGTGTTGGAGCCGAGACCCCAGCATTTGCCGACCTTGTCGGCCACCTCGCGGGAGATCAGGTCGGCCGCCCAGCCATTCATCGAGCCGTAGCCGGTGGCGTAGACGATCAGGTCCGCCGGCAATTCCGAGCCGTCGGAGAAAAGCAGCGAATGCTCCCTGATTTCCTTCACCTCGACGCCGCTCTTCAACTTGATCGAGCCGTCGATGATGAGGTCGGACGCGCCGACGTCGATATAATAACCGGAGCCGCGCCTGAGATATTTCATGAACAGGCCGGACTCGTCGTCACCCCAGTCCAGCATGAAGCCGGCCTCTTCCAGGCCCTTGTAGAACGCGGCATCGCGTTTCTTCATCTCGGCGTAGGCGGGGATCTGGAATTCGTGCAGGATCTTGTAGGGCAAGGAGGCGAAGATGAGATCCGCCTTGGCCGTCGTCATGCCGCTTTGCACGGCCTTTTCCGAGTAGAGCGAACCCAGCCCGATCTCCATCAGCGTGTCGGATCTGGAGATGTGGGTGGTCGAGCGCTGCACCATGGTTACGTCGGCGCCGGCCTCCCAGAGTGCGGCGGCGATATCGTGGGCGGAATTGTTCGAACCGATGACGACGGCCTTCTTGCCGGCATAGGCGTCGGGGCCGGGATGCTTCGAGGAATGATGCTGATCACCCTTGAAGCTGTCCATGCCCTTGAAGCTTGGCATGTTGGCCTTGCTGGACATGCCGGTCGCCAGCACCAACTGCTTCGGCTTCAGCGTGATGTCCTTGCCGTCGCGGTGGACGACGACGGTCCATTCCTTCGTCTTGTCGTCATAGGCGGCGCTCTTGGCCCCGGTCGAGGACCAGTAATTCAGCTCCATCACCTTGGTGTACATTTCCAGCCAGTCGCCGATCTTGTCCTTGGGCGAGAAGACCGGCCAGTTCCTGGGGAAGTCGATGTACGGCAGATGGTCGTACCAGACCGGATCGTGCAGGCAGAGCGACTTGTAGCGCTTGCGCCAGCTGTCGCCTGCACGTTCGTTCTTCTCGACGATGATGGTGGGCACGCCGAGCTGGCGCAGCCGGGCGCCCAGCGCGATGCCGCCCTGGCCGCCGCCGATGATGAGCGTATGCGGCTGCGTCTTGAAACCGAGTTCGGCCGCTTCCTTCTCGCGCTCCTCCTTCCAGGTCGGCCGGTTCTTGCCATGGCCGTGCCTGGCGCCCAGCGGCCGGGCGAAGCCGGCCGGCTCTTCATGGCCCTTCAGCTCCGCCATGGTGGTAAGCAACGTCCAGATCTTGCCGTCCTTCAGCCTGATGTGGCCAAAGCCGCGCGCCACCGCCGTCTCGAAGCGGATCCAACCTTCCAGCACCCCGCCGTTCTCGCTGGCATCCTCGCCGTCGGCGATCGCCCAGTTCGAAGGCTTCGTCTTGGCCAACTGGCTCACAAGCATGTCGCGCACCTGGTCGCGGCCTTCCATGGTCTTGATGTTCCAGGTGAAGGCGACGAGATCGCGCCAGTAGCAGTCGTCCTGAAAGCAGGCGACGGCCTTGTCGATATCGCCGGCGGCAAGTGCCGCGCCGAATTGGTCGAGCAGGTCGGAAAGCTTCTTGTTCGGGGTCTTGTCGAGCATCAGTTCCTCCGGTCTTGGGATCGCTTCTTGATCGAGCGCTGGAGCCGGATCGCCCCGTCCGGCATGCGCAAGTATTTCGGCAAAACTGTTCTCGCGTCATGCCCTCCAATAGTTTGGCGTGTTTTCAATGGTTTGCCCGGCGAGGAGGAGGTGGCGCGACGCTCCATTGGTCGCGCAATCGTGATCGGCTTTTGCCGCATTGCGGCCATGGCGTCTCAAGACAAGAGCAACGGGCGCGAATGGCGATGCAAGGAACCAGGAGAGCGTCATGCAATTGTCCTCCATCCATCCATTCGCCCGGCGCGGGCTGGCAGCTTCCGCAGCCGTCACCTTGGCTTTGGGCGTGACTTTGGCCGGTCCATTGGCGGTTCCGTCCTATCAGGCGGCGCATGCGGCCGTGGTTTCCGTGACCGTCCGCGAGCGGCTCGCGACTTACGGCGGCTGGCGGACTTCCAGCCGGTTCGGCGAGGTGTGGGTTCCCTCCGTCCGGCCTGAATGGCGGCCCTATACGGAAGGCAGATGGGTCTGGACCGACGAGGGCTGGTACTGGGAGTCGGCCGAGCCGTTCGGCGGCATCGTCTTCCACTACGGGCGCTGGGCGTACGATCCCGAATTCGGCTGGGTCTGGATCGCCGGCTACGAATGGGCGCCGGCCTGGGTGGTGTGGAGCCAAGGCGGCGACAACATCGGCTGGGCTCCGGCGCCGCCGCGTATTGCCGATGTCGCGTTCGACGAGGGCTGGTGGTGCTTCGCGCCGGTGGCGGCGATCGGCGTGGCCGATGTCGTCAGCGTCGTGCGGCCGGTGCGTGAAAACGTGACCATCATCCGCAACACGACGATCATCAACCAGACTGTGATCGTCAACAACGCGCCGCGCGTACGGCTTGGCAATCAGGTCGTCGCGATCGATGCCGGGCCGCGCCTGCCTGAGCTTCCCAGGGCGGTCGTGACGTCGATCAAAGCGGCGAAGATCGTGCCGCCGCGCAAGGGCGACTTCTCCGAAGCCCGGCTCGATCCGTCGAAGGGCGAGGCGGTGAAGATGCTGGCCGGCAACGCTGCCTTGCCGGCGCAAGGTGCTGCGCCGGTTATCGCAGGCACGCCCGACGCCGCCGGCCACGGGCCGAAGAAGGCCGCGGGCGTCAGGTCGATCCGGCCCGCAGCGGCGATCGCCGAAGGGGAACCGAACACGGCCGACCGAAAGCACAAGAGGGTGATCGCCGGCGCCGGGCAGGTGGAGATCGGCGAGACATCCGATGGCAAACCTGGGCCGCGCAGGAGGCTCAACCATCAGCAGATGCTGGCGATGCGCACACCGCATCATGGGCCGGCGAAGGCCGAGCCGCATCGCCCAACATTGGTGCAGGCGAGGAAGGGAGCCAAATGTGATCCGCGAGTCGCGCACTGCAAGCCGCCGCGCTGAAGCCGTTTGGGACGGTACGCGAACGGTGGCGAGGCGGAGCATTTTCCCGGTTGACAGGCCGGCTTTCCGGCCTCTACTGTCCGCCACCATGAAAATGGCACTCATTCTCGTAGGCAGGCGCGTGGGCAAGGCGGTGTAACCGCCGGGCGAAAACCTCCCATGCGCATCACACAGGCTCCCTCGGGGGCCTTTTTTATTGCCCGAAACACGACTAAACGACCAGCAACGCCCACACGGCGACAGTACGGGACCAGACCGATGAGCAACGAGCGGAACGAGCGGCGCGAAATGACGGGCGCCGAAATGGTGGTGCAGGCGCTGAAGGACAATGGCGTCAAGCATGTCTTCGGCTATCCGGGCGGCGCGGTTCTCCCGATCTACGATGAAATTTTCCAACAGGACGAGGTCGAGCACATTCTGGTCAGGCACGAGCAGGGCGCCGGCCATGCGGCGGAAGGCTACGCCCGCTCGACCGGCAAGGCCGGCGTCCTGCTGGTGACGTCCGGCCCCGGCGCCACCAACGCGGTGACGCCGCTGCAGGACGCGCTGATGGATTCCATTCCGCTGGTCTGCCTGACCGGCCAGGTGCCGACCTCGCTGATCGGTTCCGACGCTTTCCAGGAATGCGACACGGTCGGCATCACGCGCCCCTGCACCAAGCACAACTGGCTGGTGAAGGACGTCAACGAGCTCGCGGCCACGATCCACGAGGCCTTCCATGTCGCGACCACCGGGCGCCCCGGCCCGGTGGTGGTCGACATTCCGAAGGACGTGCAGTTCGCCAAGGGCACCTATGTGCCGCCGCAGACGGCGCCGCGCACCAGCTACCAGCCGAAGGTCCAGGGCGACCTGGAGAAGGTCAAGGCAGCGGTCGAGCTGATGGCCAGCGCAAAGAAGCCGATCATCTATTCGGGAGGCGGTGTCATCAACTCCGGTCCGGAGGCGAGCCATCTGCTGCGCGAACTGGTCGATCTCACCGGCTTCCCGATCACCTCGACGCTGATGGGGCTCGGCGCCTATCCGGCTTCCGGCAAGAACTGGGTGGGCATGCTCGGCATGCACGGCACCTACGAGGCCAACATGGCCATGCACGATTGCGACGTGATGATCTGCATCGGCGCCCGTTTCGACGACCGCATCACCGGGCGGCTCAACGCGTTCTCGCCGAACTCGAAGAAGATCCACATCGACATCGATCCGTCGTCGATCAACAAGAACGTCCATACCGACGTGCCGATCCTCGGCGATGTCGGCCGGGTGCTGGAGGATCTGGTGCGGCTGTGGCGGGCGACCGCCAAGGCCGACAAGAAGGCGCTCTACCCGTGGTGGGAGCAGATCGCCAAATGGCGGGCGCGCGACTCGCTGGCCTACAAGCCGAACGCCGACGTGATCATGCCGCAATACGCCATCCAGCGGCTCTATGCGCTGACCAAGGACATGGACACCTACATCACCACCGAGGTCGGCCAGCACCAGATGTGGGCGGCGCAGCACTATCATTTCGAGAAGCCGAACCGCTGGATGACGTCGGGCGGGCTGGGCACGATGGGCTACGGCCTGCCGGCGGCGCTCGGCGTGCAGATCGCGCATCCCAATGCGCTGGTCATCGACATCGCCGGCGATGCCTCGGTGCAGATGACGATGCAGGAGATGAGCACGGCGGTGCAGTACGAAGCGCCGATCAAGATCTTCATCCTCAACAACCAGTATATGGGCATGGTCAGGCAGTGGCAGCAGCTGCTGCACGGTAACCGGCTGTCGCATTCCTACACCGAGGCGATGCCGGACTTCGTCAAGCTGGCCGAGGCCTATGGCGGCCACGGCATTCGCTGCGACAAGCCGGACGAGCTCGACGACGCGATCAAGGAAATGATCGCGGTGAAGAAGCCGGTGCTGTTCGACTGCCGCGTGGCGACTTTGGCCAACTGCTTCCCGATGATCCCGTCGGGCAAGGCGCATAACGAGATGCTGCTGCCGGACGAGGCGACCGACGAGGCGGTGGCCAATGCCATCGACGCCAAGGGCAGGGAACTGGTGTAGGCGACGAGCCAAGGCAGGGCTGGTCGAAGGAAGCCGTGCGCAAACAGAGAATTAGATCCAAGAGTTGAAATCGAGATTCACCCCATGAACGCACAGCTCCAACCGACCGGCTCCGCCTATTTCATCGCCAAGGAAACGGAAAAGCCGGAGAACCACACACTCTCCGTGCTGGTCGACAACGAGCCGGGCGTGCTTGCCCGGGTCATCGGCCTGTTCTCCGGCCGCGGCTACAACATTGAGAGCCTGACCGTCTCGGAGACCGAGCACGAGAAGCATCTGTCGCGCATCACAATCGTGACGCGCGGCACGCCGCATGTGCTGGAGCAGATCAAGCACCAGCTCGAGCGCATCGTGCCGGTGCACCGCGTGGTCGACCTCACCGTGCGCTCGCACGAGCTTGGCCAGGAGCGGCCGCTGGAGCGCGAGCTGGCGCTGGTCAAGGTCGCCGGCACCGGCGACAGCCGCGTCGAGGCGTTGCGTCTTGCCGATGCCTTCCGCGCCAGCGTCATCGACGCCAACACCGAGCATTTCATCTTCGAGATCACCGGCAAGGGCTCCAAGCTCGACCAGTTCATCGCCATCATGAAGCCGCTCGGCCTGGTCGAGATCTGCCGCACCGGCGTGGCGGCGATGAACCGCGGCCCGCAGGGCATGTAGGAGGCCGGCGCCGAAGCGCCGGCAGGTCGTCATTTCCGTCCTGACCGTCTGGCCCGGTTGATGCTCCAGGGTGGCCTTTGCGCGCCCGGTATAAAAGGACAATTATACTGACCTATTCCACGCGATGACTTGTCTGGAAGGACGTCATGCCGCTTGAAACGTTCCTTGCGCTCCTGGTCTACGCCTTCGTCACCTCGATTACGCCGGGGCCGAACAACCTCATGCTGCTGGCTTCCGGCGTCAATTTCGGCATCGTCAGGACCGTTCCGCACATGCTCGGCATCAGCATCGGATTTCTGGTGCTGCTGCTTGCCGTCGGCTTCGGGCTCGGCGCGGTGCTGACGGCGTTTCCGGTGCTGCACACCGGATTGAAGATCGCCGGCGGCGTCTATCTCCTCTATCTCGCCTGGAAGATCGCCATGTCGCGTTCGCTGAGCAGCAAGGGCGAGACGGAAGCGCGACCGATGCGCTTCATCGATGCGGCCGCATTCCAGTGGGTCAATCCCAAGGCCTGGGTGATGGCGATCACTGCCATGGCCGTCTATGCCAATGCGGAGCACCCGTTCCTGTCGGTGGTGCTGATCTCGGTCGCCTTCACCGTCGTCAACCTGCCGAGCGTCTCGGTGTGGGCGGGCTTCGGCACGGCGCTGCGCGGGTTCCTGTCGGATCCGGTGCGGCTGAAATGGTTCAACATCGCCATGGGTGTGCTGCTGGCGGCGACGCTGTGGCCGATGCTGCGTTAAGATCTGTCGATATTCAGGTGAGGCCGGCCTGCAAACGGCGCTTTCCTGCGCTTCCGGTGCTCACCTACCCAAAAGTACGCTCCGCTCCGGTTCTCGGAAATCACCGTTTTCGATTCGGCCTGACCTGAATCTCAACAGATCTTAGGTCGCGGTCGCGGCCCGTCGGTCGGGTTGCCTCCTTATTGTGCACTGCACATTAAATCTTCGTAATGCCGTGTTTTGGCCCTTTTCCGCCAAAGCCTTGTCCTATCTATTTCGGCGAAATTCGCGGCAAGGCGCCGCGGACCGAGCAGAAAT